>JALSGI010000074.1 GCA_026982835.1 Planctomycetota bacterium
GTCTTGGATTCGGGCGGGGCGCCTGCCGTGGCCGCCTGCTGGATCAGCTCGGCCCACACCGGTCCCCAACGCTGCACGCTCCAGTGGCGCTGGACCAGCCGGCGCGCCTCGGCTCCCATGCGGCGGCGCAGTTGCGGATCGCAGGCCAGGCGGAGGATTGCTTCGGCCCACTCCGCGGGCGTGGAGGCCAGAAAGCCGGTCCGCCCGTGCAGCACCATCTGGCGGTTCATTCCCACCGGGTTGGCCACCACGGGCAGCCCGGCCGCCATGTATTGCAGCACCTTCAGCCCGCACTTGCCCAGGCTCCAGGGGTCGTTCGGCAGCCAGCTGATGCCGATGTCGGCTTGGGCCAGCAGTTGGGCCTCGCGGTCCTGGGACCAGGGCCGGGGAACCACGACGATCTCTTGCAGCCGGGGAAAATGATCGCAGATCACGTGCAGCTCCAGCCCCGGCAAGCGGCGCCGACACAGGGCAAACGCCCCTTCCAGGTAGTGCAAGCAGGCCAGCGTGCTTTGCTGCCCGATCCAGACCAGCTTCACCTGCTCTCCCCAGCGCAGATGGGTGCTTACGGGATAGCGGTCCGGGTCCAGGCAAGTGGGCATCAAGAAGACGCGGCCCGGTTCGCTCAACTCCTGGGCTTTTTGCCGCAGGTAGGGGTTGCCGGCCAGCACGCAATCGGCCGAATAGACCGTGGCCCAGAAGTGGGCCAGGCGTTTCCAGCTGCGCAGGTTGCGCGAGCTGTAGCTGTCGCGGTGAAACAGGGCGTCGTCGAAATCGTATACCAGCACGCGAGCCCGCTTGCGCAACAGGCTCAGTTGCCACAAGGGGAGCAGTTTGCGTTGCAGCAGGACCACCCGGGCCTGCGACGCCCGTAGCAACTGGCGTGCGCGGGCAACCACGCCGGCAGCCAAGGGCACCACCTCCAGGGACCAGCCACGGGCCTGCAAGAACGGGAACAGGGCGGCCACCCGGTAGCGATAGCAGACATGATCAGGTTGCTCGATCAGCGCCAGCAGCTTCATGGGGTCCTCCCTGACCCAAGCCAGGCGTTCCGGGGGCCCAAGCCCTTCTTTTCCGAAATCCCGGGGAGGGGATCATAGCACAAGGGCTTGGGAGATACCAAGTGCGCTGTTCCGGGAGGGGGCGCTGCTGGCACCGACAGCACCCGCCAGCAGGCAAGAGGGCAGCCCTAGGGCTCCAACCAGTCCAGGCCGGTCACCTGCCGTACCTTTTCCTCGAACTGGCCCAGCAGCCCGCCGATGACGTCCCAGCGATGCGGACGGCGCAGCTCGATATCTCCCTGGCGGTTGACCCGCAACACGCTGTCCTGGTCCACGCCCAGCTCGTCCAGCCGCTGGAGGATTTCGTGCTCCTGGTCCAGAATCTGGCGCAACGTGCGGCCGGTAAACTCGATGAACTCCATCGCGGTTCCCTGTTTCCTGTGCAGACGCAACCAGAGGCCACCCGAGGACCACCGACGCCGGAAATGGCACGCCCCCAAAATAGCAGAGTCTCTCACCTTCCGAAACCATACCAGCCGACCCGCCGGAAACGCCTCGCCGACGCATGGGGCGGTCTTGCACCCGGACCGCCAGCAGGATGTGATGAAACGGCGCAGGTGGTCCCGAGGCAAGGGGCTCTTCGGCAGGCACTCGTGCCTTGGGAACCTCGGCTTTTCCCTCCTCCAACCGGCCTTGCCCAGGAGAGCTGCTCCTTGTTGCCCAACCACTGGTATTGCCTGGCGTTGTCGCTCCCCACGGCGGCCGAGAATCTGGCCCTGGACGAGGCCCTGTGGCACTGGGTGTGCCTTCGGGGCGCGTGTCCCGGTCCGGTGCTGCGCATTTGGGAAAGCCCGCAGCGGGCGGTGGTGGTGGGCCGGGCGTCGCGGATCGGGGATGAGGTGCATCTGGAGGCCTGCCGCCGGCACCAGGTGCCTGTGCTGCGGCGGCCCAGTGGCGGGGCGGCCGTGGTGATCGGGCCGGGCTGCCGGATGTACTCTCTGTTCTGGCCGGCAAGCTTCGCCGCGCTGGCTCCCCCGGCGGCGATCCACCCGCTGGTGCTGGAGCCGCTTGCCGAAGCGTTGAGCCGCCGGGGCGTGACGGTGGAGCTGGCCGGGACCAGCGATCTGGTCTGCCGGGGAAAGAAAATTTCCGGCAACAGTCTCCGCAGGAGTCGCCACGGCTGCTGGTACCACGGGACGCTGCTCTACCGTTTCGAGCTTCGTTGGTTGGAGCGGCTGCTGAAGCATCCTCCCCGCGAGCCGGACTACCGCCGCGGCCGCCCTCACGGCCAGTTTGTGGGCAACGCCCCCTTTTCGGCCGTCGAGCTGGACGAAGCGTTTGGCCGCGCCTGGGGCAACACCCAGCCGCTGTGGCAGTGGCCGGGAGCTGAAACCGCCGCCTTGTATTTCCACCGCTACACCCATCGGAGTTGGAACTTCCAGCGATGAAACCAAGTACGATCTCCGGGCAATCCGGCGATTCGCATGGAAACGGGGGTTTCTTGCCGTAAAATGGGGATCATACGGCATGGTGGGAGTCACGTTGGGCCACTTCCCGGCCGTCTTCGCCCCGTGGATGGAAAACGTCCCATGCGTCGTTTGTGCCTGGTGGTCGTGTTGTCGGGTTTGTCGCTGCTAGCTGGGGACCTGGCGCCTCTGGCGAGGTCGCAATCCTCGCCGAAGCCCTCGTCCCCCGGGAAAGCTTCCGCCGAAGAGATCCGCGCCTTGATCCAGCAACTCGGGGCCGAGGACTACTTCGTGCGCCAAGAAGCCCAAGAGCGGCTCCGCGGCCTGGGAGTGGCCGCCTTGGACCAGTTGGTCGAAGCGGCCGAGCAGGCGGACCTGGAAGTGGCCGCCCGAGCCCGCTTCCTGCTGCGGAAAATCCGCATCCAGTGGCACGACCCCCAGGACCCGGAACCGATCGCCTCCTGGATGAACTCCTACGCAGAGGCCTCCGTCTCCCGACGGATGGAGATCATTCGCCACCTGGCCTTCCACTACGAGGGACAAGGGCTGGCTCCCCTGTGCCGCATCGTTCGCTTCGAGGCCGACCGGGGGCTGGCTTCCCTGGCCGGGGTGCTGGCCCTCCGCTATCCCTGCCCCGGGCCCAAGTACCGCCGCCTGCTGGCCCAGACCGTGGAAAAGAACTTGAACGGGTGCCAGCGCGTGGCGGCCCTCTGGCTGCAACAGGCGGTGCGCGACCGGGAGTCGGGAAAACCGGACGGGCGTTTCTGGGCACAGGCTCTCAGGCAGCAGGCCCACCGCTTCCAGGCCTCCCACAGCTTGCTGGAAATGGAGATCCTCCAGCAATTGCTGGAGTACTGCTGGTCCGTCCCCCAGCTGGCTCGCCAGGGAGAAGTGGCTCAGGCCGCGGAGGCGGCCGTGCAGGTGATGGCCCGCCACGGCCACGAAAGTGCCGGCAAGAGCCTGGCCCTCTGGTTGTTGCGCAACCGGCAGTGGCAGGGGTGGGTGCAGCTTTGGCCCCGGCTGTCCGATTCCGTGCGCCAGGAACCGTTGATGCTCTACGCCGCAGCGGCCGTGCACCAGCACCGAGGCGAGACGCGCCAGGCCCAGCAACTGCTGCTGCAAGTTCGCCAATACCCGATGAACTTGTCACAACGCGTGCAATTGGCCGAACGCCTGCGTCGGGAAAAGCTATACGATTGGGCCATTGCCGAGTACGGCCGAGCGTTGGGGTCCGGTCCCGATGGTCGCATCGGAATCGTGGGACTGTATTACGGTGTCCTGCTGGCCGATTTGCAGCGGTACGAAAAAGCAGCCCAAGTCGTGCAAAAGACCATCCAACTGTTGCAAGCCCAACTCCCCGGAGCCCGGGGCGATGCCATCATCAACGACCTCCGCGCCAAACAATGGTTCTGGGAAGCCCTGGCCCAGCAGCAGAAAAAAGGACGGCCCGACACACAGCTCCTGGTCAAGGCCATCCAGTTGGATTTGCAGGAGCTGGATGCGATTATCGCGCTATACCGGGCAGCCGACCAGCCGCAGGAGAAACGGCAAGCCGTGCAGTTTATTCGGCAATCGCTCAGTCAGTTGGAGCAAGCTCTCCCCCGGCGGATCGTGCGACCTCTTCCCAACCTGGCCACGCCGTTTAACCAGTGGGCCTGGCTGGTCTCCAACACCGAGGGGGACTACCACAAGGCCCTGAAATACAGCCAGCAATCCCTCCACTTGAAACCGGCCGAGGCCAGCTATCTGGACACACTGGGCCGCTGTTACTATGCCCTAGGGCGGTACGAAGACGCGGTGGTGGCCCAGCGGCTGGCCGTGCGCCTGGAACCCCACTTCCAGCAAATGCACCGGCAGCTGCAATTGTTCGAGCAGGCCCTGGCTCGCAGCCGCTCCGACACCTCGCCCAAGAAAGCTGCTCCGCAGACCAAGTAAAAGCGGCAAGCAGCGCCGCTCTGCCGGCGGTGGGCAAGGGGCAGAGTCTGCACGTGGCCGGTCCTGGCCTACCCGTCCGGACGCTCCCGCACCAGGCGCTCGAAGCGCTGCTTCAACTCGCGGGTCACCGGACCCGGAGTGCCCGTGCCAATGGCCCGGCCGTCCACACGCACCACGGGGATCACTTCGGCCGCGGTACCCGTGAGGAAGCACTCCTGGGCCACATAAACATCGTGCCGGGTCAGGGGTACTTCGTGCACCGACAGGTTCATCTCCCGGGCCAGTTCGATCACCGCCGCCCGGGTTACGCCTTCCAGGATGCCCGCTTCGTTGGGCGGGGTGTACAGCTCGCCGCGGCGCACCAGGAAGATGTTGTCCCCGGTACATTCGGCCACCTCGCCCTTGTGGTTGAGCATCAGCGCTTCCACACAGCCGGCCTGCAAGCCCTCGATCTTGGCCAGGATGTTGTTCAGGTAGTTGAGCGACTTGATCCGGGGGCTCAGCGCGGCCGGGTGGTTGCGGATCGTGGAGGCGGTGACGATGTGCAGCCCTTGCTCGTAGAACTCCTTGGGGTACAGCTCGATGTGATCGGCGATGATGATCACCTGGGGGTTGGAGCACTTGTTGGGGTCCAGCCCCAGCGTGCCTGCGCCCCGGGTAACCACCAGGCGGATGTAGCCGTCGGAGATGTTGTTGGCTTGCAAGGTTTGGTAAACCGCCTGGGTCATTTCCTCCTGGGAAATGGGGATTTCCAGCCAGATGGCCCGGGCCGACTCCCAGAGCCGGTCCAGGTGGGCCTGCAAGCGGAACACGCGGCCGGAGTAGCTGCGCATGCCCTCGAACACGCCGTCGCCGTAGAGAA
>JALSGI010000075.1 GCA_026982835.1 Planctomycetota bacterium
GAGCCACCGCCGGGCCTTCTGCTCCACCTGGCTGAAGCGATCCTGCGGGGAGACCACCTCCACCACCAGGTCCGGAGCCAGGGGAAGATAGCCGGTGGTGTCCTCCTGGGCGGCCAGGCGGGCCTGGCTGACGAAAGCCACGTCCGGGGCCAGCACCGTGTCCGGATCGTGGGCAATCAGAAAACCCGTCTCGGCCCCGCAAACCGCTCCCAGGCGATGATGCTTCACGTGTTGCTCCAACAGTGAAGCCACGCGGGCCGCAATCCGACCATGCAGGAACCCCCCAGGGGACATCATCTGCAGCTTCCCCTCGATCAGCTCGTAGCGTCGGTCGGTGTCAGGCAATTGGAGCAGCTGCCCAGCGGTGAGCAAAGCTCCGGGGCGAAGCTCGGGCGGGTCGGCAAAAGGGAGTGTCCGGCTCATTATTCCCTCTACAACCAGGAGGAAACTCCCTAACGAATATAGCAAACGCGATCCCGAGAGCCGAAATTCGGAGGGCTTCCACAAGTTTTGCAAAAGGGAAGATGACCGAAACTTCTCCGAGCTGTTTTGAGCTGGGACGAAGTTTTCGGCGATGAAAGGCTACGGGTGATCCTCCTACACAAAAAACTCCCGCACCCCCACACGCCATCCCGACACCACGTCCGAGGCGTCCAGCTCCTCCTCCGGCCCCAGCACCGTTACCTGCCGCGGGTTGCGCAACACGTGCACCCTCTTTTGCTCCGCGTCCACCAGCAATACCAGCCGGGAGCCGGCCTGGAGCCACCGCCGGGCCTTCTGCTCCACCTGGCTGAAGCGATCTTGCGGGGAGACCACCTCCACCACCAGGTCCGGGGCCAGGGGAAGATAGCCGGTGGTGTCCTCCTGGGCGGCCAGGCGGGCCTGGCTGACGAAAGCCACGTCCGGGGCCAGCACCGTGTCCGGGTCGCGGGCAATCAAAAAACCCGTCTCGGCAGCGTAAACCACCCCCAACGCCTCGTTTCGCACGTGCTGCTCCAGCAAGGAACCGACCCGCATGGCCACCCGGCCGTGCAGGTTTCCGCCGGGGGACATCATGTGTAGCTTCCCCTCGATCAGCTCGTAGCGTCGGTCGGTGTCAGGCAATTGGAGCAGCTGCCCGGCGGTGAGCAAAGCTCCCGGTTGCAGCTCCGGCGCATCGGCAGGGAAGTCGCCCAGTCTCTGGCTCATGGTTTTTTTCCGCAAACAGCGGGGGGCGGGGCGGAAGCCGCCGCCATGCAAGCTACCGGGCCGCCGTTACCCAGAGGAACACCCGGCCCGCTTCGTCCTCGCGCACTTCCAGCCGTAGTCCCGCACGGCCCAGCAGCCGCTCCAGGGCAAACAGGTAGGGACGCCGCTTGGGAGGATGGAATGTCCTCAACTCTTCCAGCTCCAGCCCGGCGGCGGCCAGCCCAAGGTGATCGACCAGGATGGGCATCTGAAGCCCTTTCTGGAAAGCGACCAGCACCTGGGTAACGCGGGTTCCCTGGGCCACGTTGACCGGCACGGCCACAAACAGCCGATCGAACCGCTTGCCTTGGAGCTTGCCGGCACGAAAGCCTACCGGCCAGATGTCCCGGGCCTGGCGAGCCGGCACGGCAGCCAACTGGAACGATGCTCCATTTTTCTCCACCACCAGCACATATCCGGCCGGGCGCAGCACGCAGGCCAGCGCCGTGCCCAGGGCCAGCCCTTGCAGTTCCACTTGCACCGGCCCGCCCTCGCGGTCCAGCACCGCGGCGAATCCCGGCGGCACACGCAGCGGCAGCGGACACTGCCGTTGCAATCGGGCGAACACCTCGCTGCGAGCCACTCCCCGGGTGGCCTGGGCCACCGCCGGGGAGAGCAGCTGCCGCAGTCGGGCCAGCTCTCTGGCCGAGAGCCCAAACGGCCCTGCGGGGCCGGTGCTTCGAGCCTGGGGGGGCTGCTGGATTTGCTCCAGCCAGCGGCGGATGCGCTGGGCGTCTCGCAGCGAAAAGCTGCCCCCGGGCACCAGCAGGCGATTGCCGGCCGTGAGCCGGCCTCGCACGCGGACCACCGTGGTCCGGCCCAGGCGAACGCGCTCCAGGGAGACTTTAGCCGCCGGTGCCGCTCCCCCAATTCGCAAACGCCGCACGCCCAGGCTGGTGAGCAAGCGGTACCAGCTCTGTGTCTCCAAGGGCGAAAAGCCCGGATCGGTGGCCAACTCCATTTCCACGCGGACAGCGGGAGCCGACTGCGCCAACAAAGGCTCGCCTTGGCCCCCCAGCAGCCCACCGGCCAGCAGGCAACTCAACCAGAAGAACCTGCAGCGGCACCCTGCCCTCTTCCACCAACCCGAGCCAGACACCACGGCCATCAGCAGGCTCCTTACCTGGCAGGAGAAAGGCCCCGCGGCACGCTTTCATTATAGCCTTTCTCTTCCCCGATGCCGAAACCTGCCCTGCCTGCAGAGGACAACCAGCGGGCTACTTGATTTCCCGAAACGTCAGAAAGCTGGCCACAAACAGCAGCACGGCTCCCACCACCATGCCGATATCCATGGTCCAGCTGGGGCGGCCGAAAGGGATCTCCGTGGCGGCGTCCAGGCCAAAAACCAAGGCAACCACGACCGAGACGACCATCCCAAAGATCGTGAGAAACTTCTGCATGAACGAAGCTTTAGCCGAAGGAATCGCAATCACGGGTGAGTTCCGCTCATACCAAACATGGGAAATGAGCCTACCTTGTCAAACCGCCAGTGCCAAGTTGCACTGGCACCAAAGGTAATTGCCCAATGCAGCCCTTGCAATTCCCAAATTACCGGAAAAACCCAACTCTCCCGCCTGCCCCGGGCTGCCAGGGGTGGGACGTGATCCCCGCACTGCTTTCGTATTTTCTACCCCCAGGCGGGCAAATACAATTTTACGTGTATGGGTTTCCTCGGGCCACTTTTTTCGCTGGAAAGTATGTCTTCCTCGCTTGCCCCCCCGGAACCCCTGGAGCGGCTCCCAGGCGTGCAGCCGCTGTGGATCGGCCCGCTGCGGGTCGAACCGCCGCTGTTGCAGGCACCCATGGCCGGATTCACCAATTATGCCTATCGCCAGGTGGTGCGCCAGTTCGGCGGCGTGGGGCTCCAGGCCACCGAGATGGTCCACGCCCGCGGCTACCTGGAGCACCTGAGCCGCCGGGGCGAGGTGCCCGACCGGCTCTGGGGCGTACGCCACGAGCCGCGCCCGCTGGCCGTGCAGATTTGGGACAACGACCCAGTGGCCATGGCCGAAGTGGCCGCCCAACTGGCCCACCAGTTCCGCGTCTCGGTGGTGGATATCAACTTCGGCTGCCCGGTGAAAAAAGTGACCGAAAAAGCCCACAGCGGCTCCTGGCTGTTGCGCTGGCCGGATCGGGTGGGTCGGATCGTCGAGGCGGTGGTGCGGGCCTGCCGCCCCGTGCCGGTGACGGCCAAGATTCGCCTGGGCTGCACTCGCGATCGGATCACCGCTCCCGAGGTGGCCCAGGCCGTCGAACAGGCCGGAGCGGCCGCCCTCACCGTCCACGGACGCACGGCCCAGGACTACTTCCGCGGCCAGGCCGACTGGGAACAGATTGCCCGGCTCAAACAGCACCTGAAAAAAATCCCCCTGATCGGAAACGGCGACATCCGCACGCCCCAGGACGTGGTGCGCGCGTTCCGCCTTTATCCGGTGGACGGAGTGATGATTGCCCGGGCCGCATTGGCCCGGCCGTGGCTCTTTCGCCAGGCGGCCGCCGCGTTGCGGGGAGAACCGGTGCCGCTGGACCCCACCCCCGAAGAAGAACGCCGGTTGCTGCTTCATCACTTCCAGCTGGTGTTGCGGCGGTTCGGCCCTCACCGGGGGGTGATCCTCATGCGCAAGTTCGCCTGCTGCTACGCCCAGGGTCGGCCCGGCGCGCGGCTGTTCCGCACCCACGTGGCAGGGATCCAGTCGTCCGAGGAGTTCTACCGCGTGGTGGAAGACTATTTTCCGCGCACTCCTCGCAGCGACTAGAACGAGCGGAGATTCCAGCGCCGACGCGCGGCGCAGCCCGCAATGTCTCAGCCTCCCGCGCCGGCCGGGTGTTCCTGAATAAACTTCCACCGTATCCGAAGCATCTCCTGGATCCGTTCGGTGAGATTGTTCAGTCCGCGTGACTGTTTAGAGCCTATCCGAAAAATCCAATGACGTTCTGCAATCGCGATGCTGGAGCATTTTTCGGATAAGCTCTTAGTATGATGATCGCCGCCGTGGGTTGTGACCCCCGGCGCGGCAGCTCCGGCCAGCCCTCGGTTTTAGTCCGGGGAGATTTGAACGGCCGAAAATGAACTGTCGAGGGACTACTGCAACGGATATTCGATAGGGGTTATCAGCCCGTTGAAAAACACAAGTTTGGGAGGGCGAGGCTCCTGCCGAGCCGCTTTTTTCAGGATGTGCAGGGAATCTTATAACGCGTTTTCATTTCAAATGGACTTTTTCAACGGGCTGTTATAGTTGTGTCAGCTACTGAAAGATACCGAATTGCGTGCAGCGAGGCAATCTTACAGTGTTCGTCGAAGTTACAATTTCCATAGAAAGAGCCAAAGCTGCCAACAAAGCTGAAGAAACCATTGCTGGCTTGAATAAGGTGCCGGAACTGTGGCGAACCGGTGTCCTGTTCGGACTCTCGCTGTTACGCGAGAGCTTAAATGGCAAAGTAGATTTCCGGCACATCTCTATCACCGTGACATTCTTTCAGGGGCAACCATGTGATACAATGTTGATGGCCGCAGCATACGCGTCGTTCCATGCAAGTGCAAAGGCACTGGGCGTGAACGCTTCGGAGCCATTCCGGTTTGGCGATTCTACCGGAAATTTCATAGTTTCTCTCCCAGGAAGACAGCATCGAGCATAGGAAGCAATACCAGCTAGCGACCATTGGCCAAGGAACTGATGGAAATGTCCCGTCTTCTGTTGTTGTCAGAGGTTGCAATACTCAGCGAAGCATATAGAAGACTGAACGTTTCTTTTCCTCCCCTGGAAAAAGTGAAGGTTGTTCGTGAGGAATACCCTCCTCTTGAAACGAGATTGCAATTTAATACGTGGTTCACATTACACTTTGTGGAGAAACTTCCCCGAGATCGGCTTGCCGTAGCCGTCCCCTTGCGCCCGGATGTGCTGGGAGCCGAAATTTTTGTATTGATCGACAAGGTGAACTACATGCCTTTGCTTTTGGACTTCCCAGTTCCTGAAGGGATGCCGCCAGGGTGGTTCCAGGACTTGATCACACGCATCGACGGTATTTGTGTTCAAGAGTGTAAACGGCACTTCTTGGAATTTCCCTATTGCCGAATCGTTGACTTGGGGACTTCCATATCCTTTCTTGCGGCCACGACTCTTAGGCTATCAAGTGAAGCCGGCCGTAATAGAAAGCAATTGGTCTATAAGGAAGCCATCATTCAAAAAATTGAAAAAGGAGAGAATTTGATGTTAGAAGGCATTGCCAGACGATGGGGAACAGCAAGCAAAGAAAAACACAAATTATACCAATACTGGGAATTTCTTTCCTCTTCCTGATGTATCGAGGCAGACACATTGTTTAATCCAACTCGACGGAGGAGAGAAACCAACATGCCACTCTGAAATCAAAAATGCACATCAGCTTTATGACAAGCAGAGTTGAAGGGCCAGGTAGCTTTTGGAGAACAACTCGCCGGTCCCGAAGGAGGCCGAGTCGTCGAATGCGGCTGCCGCATTGTGCAGCTTTAGCAATGTTCCCAACGGTGGCTGGAATTGAAAACTTTTATGCGAGAAATTCGTTATGAATAAGGCTTCCTTGGTTGGCTGGCTGGTCGCCGCCGGCGTGCTGGTGATTTTCTGTGCCGGAGGTTATTATCTTCTCCGCCAGGTGTTGTGGAGTTTCGGCATCCCTTATTCCAGCTACTGGGTAGCCAACTACGATGGCTACTCTTTTTCCATGCACGGGGATCGCGTGGATTGCGTTTGGACGCATCCTTTCCCCGACGATCCCGACTCTCCGCAACTGTTCCTCCGCGTGGCTAATCGCGACGATTTGGGCGTGTTTCACGTCCGCCGGTTCCCGGAATCCCTGGCACAAGAGATCTTGCCTTTTAAAATTGAAGACGCTGTTGTGCCGGATTAT
>JALSGI010000076.1 GCA_026982835.1 Planctomycetota bacterium
CTCCGCCGACTGAAGTCGGCGGCTCGCCGTTCTCCGCCGGCTGACGGTGCGTGGCTCGCCACGCCCCCAAGCCTCCACGCCCCCAAGCCCTCCGCCGACTGAAGTCGGCAGCTCGCCGGTTGCGTGCGTTCTCGTAACAGCGAGCCGCGAGTGTCAACTCGCGGAGCCAATCTACGAGTCAGCGCGTGTTTTTCATTGTCTCCGGGAGCTGACGCTCCCGGCTCGCCGAGAAATGTTGTTTGTTGTCGGCCAGCCGCGTGCGTGAGCATGCGGTTGATACCATTTGTGGCCATTGTTGCACTAGCCAACCGCGGGCTAACGCCCGCGGCTCGCCATCCCTCCAAGCCCCCAAGCCTCCACGCCCCCAAGCCCTCCGCCGACTGAAGTCGGCGGCTCGCCGGTTGCGAGAATAAACGCTTTTTCTCACCCCGGTGCGGCAGCACCACCTCAAGACCCACGACCCAAGACCCAAGACCATTTTTCCTTGACAACCCCCCGCTGGGAAGTTTACACTGCCTGTGCCTTGCCCGGCAGGCAAGCAACCAGGTGCGGCATCCAGGAAGCTGCGCGTGCTGCTCTCCGGCGTAGAGGTTTCTTCCCAGGTTTTTCCCTGGAGCAGGCGCGCTGTGCCGGGTAACCACCGGGGCGCCTGGGGCACCATTCCGGGCGCGGGAGAGGAGACACTTCCATCGGAACAAGGGGTCAAGACGCCGAAGAAGCAGGCAGGTTCGGGCAGCCGCTCTTCCAGAGGCGATTTGCTCCAGAGTCCGTCCGAAACCCTCGGGAACATCAGACCTCTGAGGCCAGCAAGCGCTTTCGGATAGACTCTCCTCGGGCGCAATCCCCGTCCCGGGAAAAAGCCACCACGATACCGTGCCGCGTCGAGAAACCCCCGGGACCGGAACAATGTGCCCGCCCCCTGGCCGAGCTGCCGCCCGGCGCTTCGGCCCCGGGAGGGAGATCATGTCCTGGTTGACTACACTGAAACGACTTCGCCGCCGCCGCAGCGCTGCGGTGCGTGGGCGTCACCAGCGGGCGCTGCAGGGATTTGAGCAACTGGAGACCCGCGCCGCTCCCAGCGGGGCGTTGCTGGGGGCGCCGCTTGCAGCAGCCACGGCCGGGGGACTGGACGCCGGGCAGTACGCCGATCTGCAACAGCCGCTGAAGAAAAAGCGATCCCTTTTGAGTCTGGAGGAGTTGCAGGCCCTGTGGGCGTTGCAAGATCGCCTGGAGCGGCTGCTGGAACTGGTGAGACTGACCGCCGAAAGCAGCCCCACCGGCAAGTCCCCCCCGGTGCTCCCCACGGCGCGGCAGGTGCTGGATCGCCTGGTCCAGCAGGACGGCTTTTTGAACAAACTGCGCAAAAACCCGTCCCGCTATCAGCTCCAGGCCCAATGGAAACGCAAGAGCAACCACGTGCGTCTCTCGCTGGAAGTCCGCTTCGACCAGGACACCTCCGCCTATAAGGCTTCCTTCTACTGGGGAGCGGCCCTGGCAGCGGCCGGGCAGGCTTCCGGCACCGGCACCGCCCAGGCTCTCTCCAACGACGGAAGCGGCGGAGGCGGGGGAGCCCCGCCGCCCGGCGGCGGAGGAGGCGGCGGAAACAACTCGCCCCCTGTGGCCGTCAACGACGGGCCCTACGACGTGCTGCACGACTCCTGGCTCTACGTCCCCCCCGAAGAAGGCGTGCTGATCAACGACAGCGACCCCGACGGCGATCCACTCACCGCCACGGTCCAAAGCCCCCCGAAAAAAGCTTCATCCTTCTATCTTTATCCGGACGGTTCCTTCGACTATGAACCCATTCCCAACTTCGTCGGCACCGACTCGTTCACCTACGAAGTAAGCGACGGCCGGGGCGGGACCGACCTGGCCACCGTCACCATCAACGTGTACAACAATCCCCCCACGGCCGTGGACGACCAGTACTCCGTGCACCGAAACGGCCTGCTCTCCGTTCCACGAGAAGAGGGAGTCATCTACAAGCTCAATCAAAACAACCAACGCGACAGCGACCCCGATATCCCGGACGACATAAACTTGCAGGTCTCCGTGCTGACCGAGCCCACCAAGGGAGACCTCCAGTTGAATCCAGACGGCTCCTTTACCTACACCCCCTATCCGGGCGAGGTGGGAACCGATACGTTCACCTATGAACTCACCGACGGAATCGCCACCGACACTGCCACGGTGACCATCTCCATCCTCAACCGCTCCCCGGTGGCCCAGGACGATCCGGACCAGGCCAACCCCGACGCCTACACCATCCCCGCCAATCAAAAGCTGGTGGTCGATGCCTCCCAGGGGGTCCTGGCCAACGACACCGACCCGGACGGCGACAACCTCACCGCCGTCAACCCCTCCAACCCCCACGAGGGAACCCTGGATGCGTTCAACCCCGACGGCTCCTTCACCTACACCCCCCGCTTCGGCTTCGTCGGCAACGACTCCTTCACCTACCAGGCCACCGACGGCATCGACTCCGATACCGCCACCGTCACCATCACCGTCAGCGGACTCACCGACCTGGACCTGCTCCACATGGCCGCCGTCCCCGAGTGCGGATGCTCCTGTAGCGCCACGGCCAACGCCGGCACCGGCGGGTGAGGCTCCCAGCCCAGCCCCGGTTCGGGGCCCGCCAGCCAGCAAATCCGCCTGGGCTACAACGCCCAACGCGCCCAGGGAAAAACCACCACCTACGCCGCCGTCCAGTACCAGCAAGGACAAGAACCCCTGGACTTCGACGCCACCTGGAAAGTCAACGGCCAAACCCAGGCCAAAGCCTACTACCGACCCAACCCCAACAACCCCAACGCCCCCATGTACCTGGCCGCCCGCGTGGGCGTGGACCTGAACGGCTCCCCCCGACAGACCCTGGAGCTGCAACTGGACTCCCCCGGCGGCTACCAGGAATCCTTCACCTCCGAGCTGCTCTTCCCCACCCGCCAGGTCAACCGCGTCCCCCTCCCCGACGGCTGGTCGCTGCTGGATCTGCCCAGCATCTGGGTCGATAACGACGGCCAAGGCCAGGACGGCGTGGCGGTGTTCTGGGGATCGCGCCTCCCCGGCTGGTTCGCCAAACAGCCCGACGGCTCCTACTCCACCCCCCAAGGCTGGCTCTACGACCTCGCCTACGACCCGGACCAGGACCAATTCGTGCTCGACGACCGCCACGGCACCCGCTTCCGCTTCGACCCCGCCGGGCGACTGCTCCAGGTACGCGACCGCAACAACAACCTCACCTCCTACACCTACACCGACGCCGACGGCGACGGACAGCCCCTGGAACTGGCCCAAGTCACCGACCAACTCGGACGCACCGCCACCTTCACCTACAACGCCCAAGGCTACCTGGAAAGCTACACCAACCCCGCCGGCCAGTCCTGGCAACTGGTCTACTCCGGCAACAAGCTGGTGCAGTTCCTCGCCCCCGACCCGGACGGACCCGGACCCCTCCCCGCACCGCTCACCTCCTACTCCTACAACGCCCAAGGGCTGCTGGAGCGGATCGACCACCCCGACGGCTCCTGGACCACCTACTCCTACGACCCCTTCGGCGTGCTGGTGGAAGAAAACCACTCCGGCAGCATCACCTCCTACCAGCCCATCCGCTCCCTGGAACTGCTCGACCCGGCCACCAACTCCCCCTCCAACCGCCACGTGCCCCTGCTGCTCCCCTCCGGCTCCATCGCCGATCTGCTCGGCTCCTGGACCGACCCGCTGGGAAACACCTGGAACTTCTCCATCAACCAGCTGGGCCGCACCACCCGAGTGGTCGATCCCCTGGGCGGCGAAACCCGCTACCAGTACAACTCCGCCGGGCAGCTGACCGCCGTGGACCTGCCCGACCCGGCCTCCGGCTCCCCCGACGGCTCGCCCGAGTGGTCCTATAGCTACGATGCGGCCGGCAACCTCCTTTCGGTGACCGACCCGGCCGGAAACGCCACCACCTTCACCTACGGGGCGTTCAACCTGCTGGCCTCCCAGACCGACCCCCTGGGCAACACCACCTCCTACACCCGCGATCCCGCAAACGGCAACCTCACCACCATCACCCTGCCCGACGGGGCGCAGCTCGCCTTCCAGTACTCCGCCGATCCGGTCGCCCAGGGGCAGTTGCCCGGCGGGCTGCTGCTCTCCCAGACCGACCCGCTGGGCCGCACCACCTCCTACTCCTACGAAACCGACCCGCAAAGCAGCCAGTTCGGCCGCCTGGTGGCCCTCACCACCGCCCAGGGCACCCCGCAACAGGCCACCTGGCAGTTCGCCTACGACGCCCGCGGCAACCTCGTTCAACAGACCGACCCGCTGGGCCGCACCACCAGCTACAGCTACGACCTGCTGGACCGGCTCACCCAGCAGGTGCTGCCCGACCCGGACGGGCCCGGCCCGCTGGCTGCTCCCGTAACCACCTACAACTACAACGCCCAGGGCCGCCTGGCCTCGGTGACCGACCAGGCCGGAAACACCACCAGCTACAGCTACGATACCCGCGGCCGCCTGGTCGAGCTGACCCTGCCCGACCCGGACGGCTCCGGCCCCCAGTCCGCCCCGCAGTACAACTTCGCCTACGACGCGGCCGACCGCCTGCTCTCCGAGACCGACCCGCTGGGCAACACGACCACCTACAGCTACGACGCCCTGGGCCGCCTGGTCTCCGAGACCGATCCCCTGGGCAACACCACCAGCTACCAGTACGACTACCGCTCCCGGCTGGTAAGCGCCACCGACCCGCTGGGAGCCGTCACCACTTACGCCTACGACGATCTGGATCGCCTGGTCGAGATTACCCTGCCCGACCCGGACGGCTCCGGCCCCCAGTCCGCCCCGCAGTACTCCACCACCTACGATGCGGCCGGCCGGGTGATCCAACAGATCGATCCGCTGGGCAACGTCACCTCCTACAGCTACGACGCCCTGGGCCGGCTGGTCGAGCTTACCCAGCCCGACCCGGACGGCTCCGGCCCCCAGTCCGCCCCGGTTACCACTTTCAGCTACGATGCCGCCGGGCAGCTTACCGCCCTGACCGACCCGCTGGGCAACACGACCAGCTATAGCTACGACGCGGCCGGGCGGCTCGTGCAGGAGACCGACCCGCTTGGGGCCACCACCAGCTACAGCTACGACCTGGCGGGAAATCTTATTGAGAAAACCGATCGGCTGGGCCGCACGACCCAGTACCAGTACGACAACCTGGACCGGCTGGTGCAGGAGCTTTGGCTGGACCAGCAGAACCAGACGATCTATCAAGCATCCTACACCTGGGACATGCTGGGACGGCTGGTCAATGCCTCGGATAACGACTCGACTTATGCGTTCACTTACGACAATCTGGACCGGGTAACCGGAGTCGATACCGCGGGCACGCCCGGCCTTGGCTCCTGGCAGCTTTCCTACCAGTACGACGCCCGGGGACTTAGAACCTCCGCCCAGGATTCAGCCGGTACAAAAGTTCAGTACAGCTACGACGCTGCCGGGCGGCTGACCAATCTCAATTGGCTGGTTGGTGCAACCTCTTATGCCCAAGTGGATTTCACCTACGATGCCGCCTCCCGCCGCACCCAGGCGGTGCGCACCGACGGCTCCGGTGCTTCGATCACCACCAACTACACCTACGACAACCTGGGCCGCATAACTGAAATTTTGAACACCTCTAGTCTCAATGGCACGCTCTCGCAGTTCACCTACGCCTACGACGCCGCTTCGCGCGTGACCCAATACACCGGCCCTGAAGGGACGATTTCCTACAGCTACGACGCCACGGGCCAGTTAACAAGCGCAAGCGGCGCCAGCAACGAAACTTACAACTACGACCCGGCCGGCAACCGCGCAGGCTCCCCCTACCAGACAGGCCCTGGAAACCGCCTGCAAAGCGACGGCACCTACAACTACACCTACGACGCCGAGGGGAATCTTGTTGAGAAGACCGAGATTGCCACGGGAAAAACGTGGCGTTTCACCTGGGACCAGCGCAACCGGCTCACGCATGTGACGATCCAGGACGCCGACGGAACGGTTGTCACGGAGGTTGACTATGTTTATGATATATTCAACCGGCTGATTGGCCGACGCGAAGACCCGGACGGCCCGGGACCAG
>JALSGI010000077.1 GCA_026982835.1 Planctomycetota bacterium
CCCACCTGCTGCGTATTGGCATCGACGACCTTGCGCTGGCAGTCGGACCACACCCGGCCCCGCAAGGCAAAGACTTTCTCTAGATCTTCTTTCAGTTGGGTGACTTCCCGACGGAGTTGGGCGATTTGCTGATCGCGCTGGAAAATGGCCCTTTCATACTTGACGTAGGGAGTGCGCCAGGCGTCCCACGTCTTGAGCGTGCGCATGGAAAGGTAGGCCAGCGCCATGGACGTGGGCAGCAGGAAGAACAGAAGGACCTTGCTCAGCGTGCTCATGGGGAATTCCTGCGGAATCGTCCATCTTCGGGGACAGAAATACCCTTCGGTTCGGCTCCTGCTGCCGGGAACAGGGATCCGACGAGCCGACCTCTCAGGTGCCCGCTCTCTCACTGACGGCTATAAGTCGATCATAGGCAGCCGGTTTCGTCGCTGTCAAGTTTTTGCGGTTAAGGTTCTTGCGCCGCCGGGTTGTCGGGGACTGCTGCAACTTCCCCCCGGTGGTGCTATACTCGCAGGACCGGGACCGGTTTTGTTTTTCCCTGGCCAGCGTCCGGTGCGGGATGATCGTGCTGATCGACAACTACGACTCGTTCACCTACAACCTGGTGCAGCGTCTGGGGGAGCTGGACCCGCAAGTGCATTTGCGCGTGTTCCGCAACGACCAGGTGAGGGTGGAACAGATCGAGCAGTTGAACCCCTCGCACATTATCATCTCGCCGGGGCCTTGCACGCCCAACGAGGCGGGGATCAGCGTGCAGGTGGCCCGGTGTTTTGCCGGCCGCGTGCCGTTGCTGGGCGTGTGCCTGGGGCACCAGAGCATTGCCCAGGCCTTCGGCGGGCGGATCGTGCGGGCCGGGCGGCTGATGCACGGCAAGACCGACCTGATCCACCACGACGGCCACGGGGTGTTCCAGGGGCTGCCCAACCCCTTCCAGGCCACGCGCTACCACAGCCTCATCCTGGACCCGCAGAGCGTGCCCGGGGAGTTCGACGTCTGTGCCTGGAGCACCGCCCCGGACGGTACCCGGGAGATCATGGGCATCCGCCACCGCCGCTGGGAGGTGCACGGGGTGCAATTCCACCCGGAGAGTTTTCTCACCCCCAGCGGTTACGACCTGCTGCGCAACTTCCTGGCCCTGGGAGCCCCGGCGGCCGGCTGAAGCGGCCGTATCAGTGGGGCGGGTTTTTCTTGCGGGCCACCGTGGGGGAGGGCTCGGTCTGGGCGGGGGTTTCCTGGGCCGGAGGGCCGATCAGCTCGGCGATCTCCTGGCTGTCCAGCAGCTCATGCTCTACCAGGGCCTGGGCCAGCCGGTCCAGCTTGTCCCGGTGCTGGTCCAGCAGTTTGCGGGCGCGTTGGTCGGCCTGGTTGAGCAGCCGGGCCACTTCTTCGTCGATGAGCCGGGCCGTCTGGTCGCTGAACTCCCGCTGCTGGTGAATCTCCTTGCCCAAAAACGGATGCTCCTGGCTGGTTTGGTAGTTGACCGGGCCCAGCCGCGGGCTCATGCCCCAGGCGGTGACCATCCGCCGGGCCAGGACGGTGGCTTGCTGCAAGTCGTTTTCGCTGCCGGCGGTGAGCTCGTCGAACACCAGCGCCTCGGCCGCCCGCCCCCCGAGCATGAAGGTCAGCCGCGCCTCGGCGGCCGTCTGGCTGATCGAGAGCCGATCTTCTTCGGGCAGCAGTTGGGTCACGCCCAGGGCTCGCCCGCGGGGGATGATCGTCACCTTGTGCACGCGGTCGGCCTCCGGGAGCAGCCAGGCCAGCAAGGCGTGCCCGGCTTCGTGGTAGGCGGTCATCTGCTTTTCGCGTCGGCCCAGCACCTCGTCCCGCTTGGGCCCCATGAGCACCTTGTCCATGGCGTACTCGAAGTCTTCCATGTGCACCAGGCGTTTTTCCTGCCGCGTGGCCCAAAGCGCCGCCTCGTTGACGATGTTGCGGATGTCGGCCCCGGTCAAGCCCACGGTGCGGCGAGCCAGGCGGTCGAAGTCCACATCTTCGGCCAGGGGGACCTCGCGGCTGTGGACGTGGAACAGCTCTTTGCGGGCCTTGAGGCTGGGGCGGTCCACCGTGATGTGGCGGTCGAACCGCCCGGGGCGAAGCAAGGCGGGGTCGAGGATGTCGGGCCGGTTGGTGGCGGCCAGCACGATCACTTCCTCGTAGGGGGTGAAGCCGTCCATTTCGCTCAGAATCTGGTTGAGCGTCTGTTCCCGTTCGTCGTGCCCGCCTCCCAGGCCCGCCCCGCGCACCCGCCCCACCGCGTCGATCTCGTCGATGAACAGGATGCAAGGGGCGTTGTCCTTGGCCGTCTGGAACAGGTCGCGGACGCGGCTGGCGCCCACGCCGACGAACATCTGGATGAACTCCGAGCCGTTGATGGAGAAAAACGGCACGCCCGCCTCACCGGCCACGGCCCGGGCCAGCAACGTCTTGCCTGTGCCCGGCGGCCCCACCAGCAGCGTCCCCTTGGGGATGCGGGCGCCCATGCTGCGGAACTTTTGCGGGTTTTTGAGGAACTGGACCACTTCTTCCAGGTCCTGTTTGACGTTTTCCAGTCCGGCCACGTCCTGGAAGGTGACACGTTGTTTTTTGGGGTCGTAGCGTTTGGCCGGGCTTTTGCCGAAGTTGCTCAAAAACCCGCCGCCCAGCTGGTTCTGCGCCCGCAGAAACAGCATCCCCAGCACCAGCAACACCAGTCCGCCCAGGAAGATCGCCAGCAGCGTTCCGCCCCAGGAAGACCCTTCCGGGGCCACGGCTTCCACCTTGATCCCGCGGCGGAGCAGTTCCCGTTCCAGCTCGGTGCTGGCAAGGGCCGTGGGCGGCAGCACCACCTTGAAGCGGCCCTGCACGGTGATGTCCTCTCCCGGCCACCGCATCGGCTGGCGCAACTCCCCGTAAAGCTCCTGGCCCTCGAAGCGGACCCACTCCACCACCGGCTTGCCCCCGGAGGACTGGGTCACCAGGTGGCGGAAGAAGTCGTAGCTGATTTCGGTTTCCCCCCGGCCCCAACTGCTCATGTAAAATCCCACCACCACCAGCAACAGCACCAGCAGGAAGATGGTGGCGGGTCGTGGGGAAGAAGGTGCCTGGGGCGAGGAACCGGAAGGGCTCATGGAGTTTGTCTTGCCTCTGGGGAACCGCAGTCGCCGAGTGGAAGCAACTCTGTTTTTATTCTACCCCTTCCCGCGGCCCGTGCCGACGCGGCCACGGCACTTTGCCGGAAACTCCACGGCGAGGGGCTGCCCCGGGCCGCTGGAGACTCCGCAGCGGCGGGCTATCCCAGCAGCCAGCGGCGGCGTCCGAAGGAAGAGATCGCCTCGGCTTCGTCGTCGTAGATGTCAAACACACGATCCAACCGCGTGATCTTGAACACTTCCAGGATATCCGGGTGGATGCAGCAGAGCTTCAGGTCCACCTTGGCCTCGCGGCACTTTTTGTGCAGGCTGGTCAGGTTGCCCAGCATGGCCGAAGCCATGAACTTCACGTCCTGGAAGTTGATCAGCAGCTTGTGCCCCTCGGCCCGGTCCAGCGCCTTCTGCAACTCCTGCCCGATCTCTTGGATCTTGAGCTGGTCGAGAATCTGGGCGTCGTTGAAGTAAACGACGATCACGTCCCCGTTCTTTTGAATCATCACGTTGGACACAACTGTTGCCTCCCGAAAAACGGTCCGCATGGTGCTCCCCCGTCCCGGCTGCTGGCCGCCAAAGCAAGGGGACCACACCCACCGGCCCCCGGTGGTCGCACTGCCCGAACAGCCCTTCCGGCCACCGGAACCACTCCGCGCCGGGGAACCAACCACTTTGCCAGTGTAGGGGTCGTGGGACGAAAAGTCAAAAGCCCCGCTCTTCTCTCCTCCCAGGGCGGCTGGACAGCTCCCCGGGGGGAGGTTTATGGTGACGGAACGCTGAAGGTGTTTCCTCGCTTCCTGGAAAAAACGCCCACGCCCCATGAGCCAGATCGCTCCCCGGCCCCGGACTCGCTTCGCCCCCAGCCCCACCGGCTACTTGCACATCGGCGGAGTGCGCACCGCGCTTTTCAACTGGCTGTTTGCCAAGGGCCGCGGCGGGCAGTTCATCCTGCGGATCGACGACACCGACCAGCAACGCAACGTGCAAGAAGCGTACGAGCCGATCCTGGAAGGGATGCGCTGGCTGGGGTTGGACTGGGACGAAGGGCCCGATGTCGGCGGCCCCTACGCACCCTATCGCCAGTCCCAACGCACGGAGCTTTACCAGCAGGCGGTGCAGAAGCTGCTGGAGGTGGGGGCGGCCTACTGGGACTACGCCACCCCGGAGGAACTGGCCCAGGAGCGCGAGGCCGCCCAGCGGGAAAAACGCCCCTGGCGCTACTCCCGGCGGTGGATGGCCACCAGCGAGGAACAGCGCCGCCGCTTCCAGGCCCAGGGACGCCAGGCCGTGGTGCGGCTCAAAATGCCCGAGGATGGCACTTGCGTCTTCGAGGACCTGATCCGCGGCCGGGTGGAGGTGCCCTGGGCCGGGGAGCAGGACCACGTGATCCAGCGGGCCGACGGCTCGGTTCTTTACCATCTGGCCAGCGTCGTGGACGACTACCAGATGCGGATCACGCACATCATCCGCGCCGAGGAACACCTCTCCAACACCACCCGGCAGATTTTCATCGCCCAGGCGTTGGGCTACCCACTGCCCCAGTTCGCCCACTTGCCCTACGTGGCCGAGCCGGGCAGTCGCAACAAGCTCAGCAAACGCAAGCTGAAAAAGTACCTCAACCAGCCGGATTTTCGCAAAATCTACGAGTCGGGCCTGAGGATCATGGAGGCCCTGGGCCAAGCGGTGGACCCGGAGACGTTCAACCCGGTGGTGATCCAGTTCTACAAGGACACCGGCTACCTGCCCGAGGCCCTGCTCAACTACCTGGTGCTGTTGGGCTGGTCGCTGGATGATCGCACGGAGCACTTTACCCGGGAGGAGATGCTACGGCACTTTTCCCTGCAGCGGGTCAACCGCGCCCCGGCCAGCTTCGACCCGGCCAAACTCCAGGCCTTCCAGCAGCGGTGGATGCAGCAACAGCCGCTGGAAAGGAAGGTGCAGTTGGTGTTCCCTTTTCTTGAGGAAGCGGGCTGGATTCCCCAAGCGCCGGCTCCCGGCGAGCCTCTTCACCGCCGCATCGAGCAGATTGTCCAATACGCCGGGGATCGCATCACGGTGGCCGGGGACATTTTGCAGTTCGGCTACCTGTTCCAGGGGGACCAGGAGTTCCCCTACAACGAAAAGGATTTTCAAAAGCGGCTGCTCAAGCCCCCGGAGGCCCGCGAGCTGCTGGCCGCCTTCGCCGGGGAGCTGGAACAACTGCCCCCGGAACAGTTCCACGCCGCCCGGCTCGAGGAGCGGATGAAGCAATTTGTAGAGGAACGCGGAATCAAGATCGGCCAGATCATCCACGCGGTGCGGGTGGCGGTAACGGGCCAGGGGGTGGGCTTCGGGCTGTTTGAGACCCTGGAGGTGCTGGGGCGCGACTCCACGCTTGCCCGCATCCGCCGGGCACTGCGCCGGGTGGAACAACACCAGGCCGCATCCTGAACGAACCGGCTGACCCACGAGGCCGAAGTGTGAAACCCGGGAGCGGTTGACAATTGCCCCGGGATGGTGTCAAAAGCAGCCAACGGACTCCGCAAGCCTTCCTCCAGGAGCGATCCCGGCGATGTTCTGGCTGCAACGCGAAGTGCAACTGCCGGCCATGAGCCGCGGCTTTCACTTGATCACCACGCAAATCCGCCGCGCGGTGCCGGAGCTGGAGCGGATCCAGGTGGGCCTGCTGCACATCTTTTTGAAGCACACCTCCGCCTCGCTTTCCATCAACGAAAACGCCGACCCGGACGTGCCCCGCGACCTGGAACGCTCGCTCAACGCCCTGGTGTCCGAGGAGTTCCCCTACCACCACACGATCGAAGGCCCCGACGACATGCCCGCCCACGTCAAGTGCTCGTTGGTAGGTTGCGAGCTGACCGTGCCGGTGCGCGGGGGGCAGTTGTGCCTGGGCACCTGGCAAGGCATCTATCTGTGCGAGCACCGCAACCGTGCCCAGCCGCGGCACCTGGTGCTCACGCTCTGGGGAACC
>JALSGI010000078.1 GCA_026982835.1 Planctomycetota bacterium
GGCCCAACACCCGCAACACTTCCCGGCGGTTCTCGTCGTTGTAGAGAAAAATGTAGCGTTCCTTCCCCTTGACCAGGGCCAGGACGTTGATGTCTTGTTGCACCGTGGGAGTCCTCCATCCTGGAAACCGGCAGGTGGTGGTTCGCACCAGGCGGGGGGCACGTCCTTGTGCTTGCCTGGGACCTATTGGTGCTTATCGGTCCCGGGGCCACTGCCACACCACTTGAGTTTTGCCGGCGCCGCCGCGGGCGGTGAGCATTTCGTAGATATGCATCCGACAGCAGAAACGAATGAAATCATCGCTACGTTGCAAATAACCCATCCAATCGCCAAAGCGGGCGTCTTTTCGCAGGGCGTAGTAGTTCTTCAGCGCCTCGACCACCCGCGGGTCGTTCCCCTGGTACACGGCCACGTGCTTGAGCACCGGCTGGTTGCTGGGCAGGCAGGGCTCCGGGGAGAGGCGGCCCGGGCCGGTCCACTCCTCCACCCCGCTTTTCGCCCAGGCGGCACTGGTAGCACCCCCGGCGGCTTTGGCCGGAGCCGCTTCGCCGGAGGAAGGGACCTGGGCGGGGGCCGGCCGGGGAGCTTCCGGCGAGGGCCGGGAGGAGGTTCCCGGAGCCGGCAGGGGCTCGGGGGCCAAGGGGCCGGAGCGATCAGGGGATTGGCCCGGCGGCAGCCGGGGCGGGGGCGGCACTGCCGGCGGGGGGAGCCGCCGCCCTTGGGGCGTGTGGCGGTTCAGCTCCTGCCGGGCCGAGGCGAACGCCGCTTCGTAACGCAGGCGCTGCGGAATGTGCTCGGCCTGGGGCGTGTCCCAAGGCAGCCCGTAGCCGGGCGGGATGGGCTGAAAGCACTCGTTGGCCGCGTACCACTCCACCACCAGGCCGCAACGGGGCGGGTAGTAGGGCGAAAAGTCCGTGATGGCCCCCACCACCACGGCGTCCACTTCCAGCAGTTGGGCCAGGCGTCGGGCATCCTCGGGTCGGGCCAGTTGCAAGCGGTGCTGCTGGATGGCCCGCTCCACCACCCCGATGGGCACCACTTCGTAGCCGGGCACGGCCTGTAGCTCATGAAAGTAGGCCAGGGCGAACTGGCGACCATCGACCCAAGGCTCGGTGGTCAAGTTGAAAAACGGGGCCACGGCCACCTTGTGGATTTGGGGGAAGGGATTGAACACCTGGGGCTGATGGACCGGCTGGGGCAGCAGTTCGCAGCCGCCGGCCAGCAGCAGCGCCAAGGCCGGCAGCAGGCGTGCCTGGCGGAGGGACTTGCGGAGGTGGCCAGTCGGCTTCATGGCCCAACGCCTGGAGTGCCACGGGTGCAGGGATCAACACAGGGACCCACGGGCGCAGCGGCGGCTGCGTTCCCCGGTGTACCATCGGCACCGGCGCCCCAGGCGGTAAAGTTTTTCCATCCGGAAAAGTTTTCCCGACCCGACTGCTTCCCCTCACCGAGCCCCTGACTGCTTGCTGCCGGGGGGAGAAACGCCCGTTATCCAGCAAAATGGCAAAAAAACTTGCCTCCCGCATAATCGGCATCCGAAATCAAACACAGAAGACTTGCCGTAATGGCGGGCAAGGGAGGCACCCGGCCGTGCGGAAGCATCCCGGACGGCGGATGTTGCCGATTGGTGGGTCTGCGGGGAACGCATCCCCCCGGCAACCGGGACTCCATCTTCCCGCACTCCCCAACCGAAGCTGAAACCAGAACCAGGGAGGGAACCATGCGACGTTTGATCTTGGCCGTGGCCCTCGTGGCGCTTGCCGCCGTGCAGGCGGTAGCCGGTCCCCGCGATCAGCAGATCGCCGAGCAACTGGCCCGGAGCCTCAAGACCTCCGGCACGCTGAAGGGCTATGCCATTGCGGTCAAATACCGCGACGGCACCGCCCGGCTGGACGGCTGGGTGCGCAACCGCCAGCAGATGGAAGAAGCGGTGCGGATCATCCAGCGTTCGCCGCAGGTGGAGCGTGTGATCAACCGCCTGTCGATCCGCCAAACGCCCGGCCCGGCCCCCGCCCCGCTGAAACCCCAGGCGGCCCAAGCCGCCCGGCGGCCGCTGCTGCGAACGGTGGGCTACCCGCAACAGGGTGCAGCTACTCCGAGCGTGCGGCCCGCAGCCTCCTATCGCCAGCAGGCCCAAGGGATGCCCGTGCCGGAGTACCGCCCGGTGGGCACTGGTCCGGCCCCGGCCATCTACGACCATCCCAACCTGCCCCCCTACGCCTGGCCCACCTACGCGGCTTATCCCAACTACGCCGCCTTGACCTACCCGAAACAATACAGCCCCACTGCCTGGCCCTACATCGGCCCGTTCTACCCCTATCCGCAGGTGCCGCTGGGCTGGCGGAAGGTAACGCTGGAATGGGACGACGGCTGGTGGTTCCTGGACTTTTCCGACGACCGGCGTCACGTGCTGCCGCGGTAAAAGGTTGCCAGCGCCCTTTTGCTCCCTCGCCCTTGCTATCGGGGACGAGGGAGTTTTTGTTTCCGCCCTCCGGCATTCTCGCCAGTGGTGCTAGCGGGCCGGGCAGGCGGTTTTTTCCTCCCAGGGGAAAATCACCGAATAACCGGAAAAACCTGCAAGATCGCCGCCACCAGAGGCGATATGAAAGGTAGTCCCGCCCCCGGCAGGCGGCAGGACCCTGTCAGGAAACCACCTACTCGAAAGCCCGACCCCAAACGAGGAACGGCCCATGTCGGTCAAATCCACCCTGTGGAGCGGATTGGTGCTGGCAGCGTTGCTGACCGGCAGCGGCTGCCAGGCCACTTACGGCCCGGGACAGTTGCAGGGGCTGCACACGATCCCCATCCCCCTGTCCCCCTACTTCCAGAAGCTGCAAGAGAATCGCTTCTGGGAAAAGGAACGCTACAACCGCGTGGCCATCCTGGGACCGATCACTTCCGGCGGGCCGCCCCGGGCGCTGGACCCGCCCAGTTGGGACGAGATCGTGCGAGCGCTGCCCTCGGTGGAAGGGGGTATCCCCTTCCTGCACGAAGTGCAGCGCAACAACGTGCGCATCGTCATCGAGCCGATCGGCGATTCGGTCGATCCCCCCCGCTTCTATCCCATGATCGGCTGGGCCCAGCTCCACCATGCCCACTACAAGTGCACCATCTATTACACCGAGGTGACCCGGGTCGGCTGGCCGATCCCATACACCACTCGGGACGAAGACGCCTCGGAAGTCATCTACATCGACCACGACCACTTCCACCTGGTGGGCAACGTGGATGGCGGACCCACTTCGCACTACCAGCAATTCCCGCACTAGTCGGGTACGGATCATCGAGTCGCGCCGCACTCCAGGGGGTGCGGCGTTCGGCTTTGCGCCCCGCGATCCTGCCGGGGGGAGGGCCTCCCCCCACCAAAGGGGCATCCGGCTCGTGGCTTGCCTGCTGGGAACCCTGCTGCTTTTGCAACCCGCGGCAGCCCAGCAAACAAGCAAGCAGGCCCCCCCTGCCGCAGAATCTCCGGCCGTGGAAGACTTGTGGCGGGCCGCCACCACCCACTACCGCCACGGCCGCTGGCAACTGGCCGTGCTGGAGTTGCAAGAGCTGGTGGAGAAGCACCCGCAGGCCGCCCGGGCGGCCCAGGCCCAGTTCCTGCTGGGCGAAGCGCTGGTGCAACTGGGCCGCTACGCCCAGGCCGAAGCCGCCTACCGCCGCTGCTTGCAGCAATCCCACCTGCCCCAGCGATGGCGACTCCGCTGCCGCTTCCGCTTGGGGGAGCTGGCCTATTTCCAGGCCCGGCCCCGGCAGGCCCAGCAGTTGCTCCAACAGTTCCTCGGCCAGGCCAAGGACGATCCCTGGCTGGCCCAAGCCCACTGGTTGCTGGCCCAGCTGGCTCGCCAACAAGGCTCCTGGCAGCAAGCACAAAAACATCTCCAGCAGCTAATCGACCGCTTCCCCCAAAGCCCCCTGCAAGACCAGGCCCGAGTGCTGCTGGCCCAACTGTTGTTGGACTCCGGCCAGGTGGAAAAAGCTCTCCGCTACCTGGAAGCAGTGGCGGGAAAAGAAAACGGCCCCACAGCCTGGCAAGCCCGCTTCCTGCTGGGAAAGCACTACTTTGCCCAAGGCGACTACCCGCAAGCCCGGAAACAATTCGAGCAACTGCTGGCCCAGCCCAAACTCCCCCCGGCCTGGCGCCAGGTGGCCCAACTGGCCCAGGCCCGATGCCTCCTGGCCACCGCCGAACGGAAACAAGCCGCTGCCTTGCTCGACGCGTTGAGCCATGGGAAATCGCCCCTGGCCCTGGAAGCCCGCTACTGGATGACCCATCTGCTCCGCAAACAGGGGCGTCTGAAAGAGGCCCAGCAAAAGCTGATCGAGTTGGCCCAGGCGCTGGACCACGCCGCACCCTCCCCCGGAGAAGAATCGCCGGGTTCCCGGCCTGGGAAGGAGGCGGGACCGGATGCCTCTCAACAGAACGCCCCCCTGCAAATCACCCCGGCCCGCTGCTGGTTCGAGGCCGCCGTGCTGGCCCACAAAACCGGCCGCGCCGACCAGGCCCGACGCTGCTATGCCCTTGCCATCAAAACCGCCGCTGCGGGCGAACCCTGGCCGGCCCAGGCCCGCTGGGGGTTGCTCCGCCTGGCCGTGTCAGAGGACAAGCGGCACGAGGCCCAAGAAGCCTTCGAGCAACTACTGGCCCAACATGCCGACCAGCCGGAGTTGGTGCAGCGAGGGCTTTGGCACCTGGGGCGCTTGCTGCTGGAAAAACGCCGCTTTGCCGACGCCTTGCGCCTGGCAAGCCAAGTGGAGGGAAAGCTTGCTTCGGGCACTTCGTGGCAGCCCCAGGCGCTTCGGGCCTTGGCATTGTGCGGGCAGCGGCAATACGAGCAAGCTCTGAAGCTGCTCGAACCGCTCCTTTCGGCCGGGCAGGAGGCCCAATCCGCTTTACCTGCGGAAGCGGCGGCCGAGTTGTGGTACACCGCCGGAGTGTGCCATGTGGAACGCCATCGGTGGGACGAAGCGCACCGGGCGTTCGTCCGCGCCCGCCGGGCCGCCCCGCTGGGTTCGGTGGCCGCCCAAGCCCTGGCCGCCCAAGCACTGGTGGAGGCCCAGCGTGGCCACCCGGCGCAGTGCCGCCGCCTGGTGGAGCAATGGCAAGCCCAATTCCCCCAGGCCCGCGAAGCGCTGCCCTGGTTGTTGCGACTGGGGCATCAGCGTTACGAGGCCCGGGACTGGAACGATGCGGCCCGCTTCTACCGCCTGGCCCTGGCGTGCTCGCAGCCGTGGCAGCAGGTGGCGGCTCGCTCGGGGCTGGCCTGGTCGCTTTGGGAACAAGGGAAGCTGACCGCTGCGTTGGAACAGTTCCAGCAGGTGGCCGGGCAAAAGGATGTGGATGCCCAGCTGGCCGCCGAAGCAGCCTACATGGCCGGGCTGATCTGCCACCGGCTCCGCCGTCCCCAGCAGGCCCTGAGACACTGGCAACAACTGGTGGACCAGTTCCCCCGTTCCCGGCATGCTCCCCAAGGGTTGCTGGCCGCCGGGGAGGTGCTGGAGCAGCTTGGCCGCCCGCAGCAAGCGCTGAAGCGCTACTTGCAAATCGTGAAACAATACCCCCAGGCCCCCCAACGCCCCGCAGCCTTGTTCAACGCCGCCTGGGTGGCCTGGCAGCAGAACCAACCCCGGCAGGCCCTGGAGCTGATGGAGCAACTCTGCCGCCGGTGGCCCGACCACTTGCTCTGGCCCCAGGCCGCCCTGCAACTGGCCTACTGGCTCCACGATCAGCGGCAGCCCCAAAAAGCTGCCGCCTGGGCCTCGCGGCTGGTGCGTCGGCCCGAGTGCCCGGATCGCTACCGGGCTCAGGCCGCCTCCCTGCTGGGGCGAATGGCCGTCGGGGAGAAGCGTTGGGCGGAGGTCCACCGCTGGATGGAAGCCGCGGCGCAGATGGCCCCCGAAGACAAACTGCGACACCAGGCCCGATTTTGGGTTTGCGAGTCGCTGTACCAGCGGGGGCTTTTCCCCCAGGCACACCGGCAAATCCAGGAGCTTTTGCCCCAACTGCAACACCCCCCACCGGCATGGATCGCCACGCTGCACTTGCGGCTGGCCCAGTGCTCG
>JALSGI010000079.1 GCA_026982835.1 Planctomycetota bacterium
AAGCGCTGGAGGAGCTGGGGCTGGCCCAGCGGACCATCGTCGTCTTCACCAGCGATCACGGCTACAACGAGGGGCGGCACAACGTGAACACCAAGGGCAACGGGGCCTGGATCGCCGGCGGGGTGAGCGGCCCCAAGCGGCCCAACATGTGGGAAACCTCCATCACCGTGCCGCTGGCTGTGCGCTGGCCGGGCGTGGTGCGGCCCGGAACGGTGATCGACTACCCGGTGAGCAACCTGGATATGTTTCGCACGGTGTTGGGGATGCTGGAAATCCCCGTGCCCCAGGACTGCAAGGCCCGCGGGATCGACTTTTCGCCCCTGCTTCGCGGAAAGCAGCTGCCGCCGCGACCGGCCCTTTTCGGCCAGTACGACCTGCACAACAACGGCCTGGCCTACTTGCGGATGGTTCGCACCGAGCGGTGGAAACTGGTCAAGCACTTCAAGTGCCGCGGGCTGGACGAACTGTACGACCTGAAAAACGACCCGCAGGAACGACGCAACCTGCTCCGCGGGCGCAGCACGCCCGAGGCTCGCCAGGCCAAGGAAAAACTGGAAGCGATGCTGCTGGAGTGGATGAAACAGATCGACGACCCGCTGCTGAAAAGCACCTACTGAGTTCGGCGAATCGGGGAAAGAGCTTTTGCCGCCTGCGGCGGGGGGCAGTGAGGCCGGGTGGGACAAAAGTCACATGAACCACGTTCCCAGGAAAATTTCGCCTCGGGGGGGTGGCACCGGCGGCACAAGCGGCTCTTTGCCCCCGGCGGCAGCGGCGGCCGCGACCGTTACAAGCCGGTGCGAAAAGTTTGCCCCACCCGGCTGCTCCCCGGCCGGTCCGGCGGATCGAAAGGGCCGCAGCAATTGCGCGGCCAGTGCTTCTTGCAGGGGAGGAACGGGCCCAGGAAACCTAACTTTTTGCGCCGGCAAGGGTTGCCTTGCTCCGCTGCAAACCGGGGGCTAGAATTCCCTAGCCTGTGGCTCCGTCTTCGACTGTGCAAAAGCCGGGCCAAGGGCTTTAGGGTTTTGGCATACCGGTTGCTACCACCGTGCAAAACAAAGGACAAACACTTCCTGGCGATACAGAATCCCTGCTATCGTTAAATTGCGCAGATTGCCGCATTTTCAACCACTGGACTTGCCCGGCAGCAAAGCTCCGGGATACTTAAAGAGCCAAGAGGCCCCTGGCTGGCATGGGCCCCCTGGCACGAAACCCACCGCGGCGAACACCCCCGGGGGCTTCGCTTGGAACCACCCACCCGACCATTAACACGGTAACCCAATCATGGCTGGTGATCCCATCTACGAACGTTTTACCGACCGGGCCCGCAAGGTCCTCCAGCTGGCCAACCAGGAGGCCCAGCGGCTCAACCACGAGTACGTGGGCACCGAGCACATCCTGCTGGGACTGATCAAGGAAGGCACCGGCGTGGCGGCCAACGTGCTGAAAAACCTCGACGTGGACCTGCGCAAAATCCGCCTGGAGGTGGAGAAGCTGGTCCAGAGCGGGGCGGACATGGTCACCATGGGCAAGCTGCCGCACACGCCGCGGGCCAAGAAGGTCATCGAGTACGCGATGGAAGAGGCCCGCAACCTCAACCACAACTATGTGGGCACCGAGCACATCCTGCTGGGCCTGCTGCGGGAGCAGGAGGGCGTGGCCGCCCAGGTGCTGATGAACCTGGGGCTGCGGCTGGACGATGTGCGCGAGGAGGTGCTGAACCTGCTGGGCCACGGCATGGAGGAGGCGGCCGAGCGGGGCGGCGGCTCCAACCCCAGCGAAGGCAAAAGCACCAAGAGCAAAACCCCGGCCCTGGACAGCTTCGGCCGCGACCTGACCGAGCTGGCCCGCCAAGGCAAGCTCGACCCGGTGATCGGCCGCCAGCGGGAGATCGAACGCCTGATCCAGATCCTCTGCCGCCGGCTGAAGAACAACCCCGTACTGCTGGGCGAAGCCGGCGTGGGCAAGACGGCCATCGTCGAGGGGTTCGCCCAGCGGGTGGTCTCCGGCGACGTGCCGGAGCTGCTGGCCAACCGCCGCATCGTGGTGCTGGACCTGGCCATGATGGTGGCCGGCACCAAGTACCGCGGCCAGTTCGAGGAGCGGATCAAGGCCGTGATGAACGAGGTGCGCCGGGCCAAGAACGTGATCCTGTTCATCGACGAGCTGCACACGCTGGTAGGGGCCGGGGGAGCCGAAGGGGCCATCGACGCCTCCAACGTGCTCAAGCCCGCCTTGAGCCGCGGCGAAATCCAGTGCATCGGCGCCACCACGCTGGACGAGTACCGCAAGTACATCGAAAAGGACGCCGCGCTGGCCCGGCGGTTCCAGGAAATCATCGTCGAGCCGCCCACCAAGGCCGAAACGATCGAGATCCTCAAGGGCCTGCGCGACCGCTACGAGGAACACCACCGGGTGCAGATCACCGACGATGCGATCCAGGCGGCGGTGGAGCTTTCGGACCGCTACATCACCGGCCGCTGCCTGCCGGACAAGGCCATCGACGTGATCGACGAGGCCGGTGCCCGGGTGCGGCTGCGCAGCATGACCAAGCCGCCGGACCTGAAGGAGCTGGACGAGGAGATCGAACGGCTCAACAAGGAAAAAGAAGAAGCGGTGGCCAACCAGGACTTCGAAAAGGCCGCCCGGCTGCGCGATCAGGCCAACAAGCTGAACAAGAAAAAGCAGTCCATCTTGCGCCAGTGGCGGGAAAAGAGCCGCCAGACCGACGGCGTGGTCGATGAGGAAGTGATCGCCGAGGTGGTCTCCCGCATGACCGGCATCCCCTTGAGCCGCATGACCACCGAGGACACGCTGCGGCTGATGGAGATGGAAAAAGAACTGCACAAGCGGGTGGTGAGCCAGGACGAGGCGATCCATGCCGTGGCCAAGGCCGTCCGCCGCAGCCGAAGCGGACTGAAAGACCCCAAGCGGCCTATCGGTGTGTTTATCTTCGCCGGGCCTACCGGCGTGGGCAAAACACTGCTGGCCAAGGCCCTGGCCGAGTTCATGTTCGGCGACGAGGACGCGCTGATCCAGATCGACATGAGCGAATACATGGAGAAGCACAACGTCAGTCGTCTGATCGGCGCTCCGCCGGGCTACGTGGGCTACGAGGAAGGGGGCCAGTTGACCGAAAAGATCCGCCGCCGCCCCTACTCGGTGGTGCTGCTGGACGAGATCGAAAAGGCCCACCCCGACGTGTTCAACATGCTGCTGCAAGTGATGGAGGAAGGTCGCCTGACCGACTCCTTCGGCCGCAACGTCGATTTCCGCAACACGATCATCATCATGACCACCAACGCCGGGGCCAGCGCCATCAAAAACGAGGCCCAGTTCGGCTTCGCCAAGGCCGACGCCGACTCCTCCTACGAGGCGATGAAGCAGCGGGTCAAGGACGAGGTGGAGAAGGTGTTCCGCCCCGAGTTCCTCAACCGGCTGGACGACCTGATCGTCTTCCGCCACCTCACCCCGGAAGACCTGAAGGACATCGTGGAGATCGAGCTGTCGAAGGTGCGCGAGCGTCTGGCCGAACGCGGGTTGAAACTGGTGCTGACCGACGCGGCCAAGGAGTTCATCATCAAGAAGGGGACCGATACCGACTTCGGCGCCCGGCCGCTGCGGCGGGCCATCGAGCAGCGGATCGAGGACCCGCTGGCCGAGGAGCTGCTGCGCGGCACCTTCGAGGGGATGGACACCATCCTGGTCGATCTGGAGGAGACCGACGGCCGCAAGCGAATCTGCTTCAAGGGCCTGCGGGAGGAAGAGCCTCCCCCGGCCCTGGCCGCCAGCGCCGAAGGGTCCGGCTCCCCGGACGACTCGGAGTCGGAAAGCTAAACTCGCTTGGAGCCTTCCCGAGACGAAACGACCGGAACGTACCCACGGGTGCGTTCCGGTTTTTTTACGCTAAAAAACTCGCCACAAGCGGTACGCTCCACGCCGATGTGCGAATTTTGCTCCGCGAGTTGACACTCGCGGCTCGCTGGTGCAAAAACAATCGCCGATTTTCTCACCACCCGGCGAGCCGCCAGCTTCAGCTGGCGGAGAAAAACAACCGAATGCGTTTGTTCGGCTCTCCCCGGGCTGAAGTCCGGGGCTCGCCGGACACGTTATCTCGCACCGGCGGCGAGCCGCCGGCGTCAGCCGGCGGTTGAACAGCGAGCCGGGAGCGTCAGCTCCCGGAGACGATAAGAAAGCGGCGCATGATTGCCGTGCTCTCCGTGGGCTTACGCCCACGGCTCGCGGCTGCAAGAACCGGCGCCAGCGGTAAAACAACCGCGTGCTCACGCACGCGGCTGGCCCAAGGGCTCCACGGCGCGCACTGGCTGCCGCGGGGTTTTCTTCACTACCGGCGCTGACAAACGGCGGAACTTTTACGGAAAGCCCACCCCGAAGCCCACGCTCACCCGCGGCCGGCGGCGGTGCATGTGCGGGCGGCGGTAGTAGTGGTGATAGACCACCGGCGGGGGCGGGAAGGGACAGGCCGGAGCCACGTAGTGTTCTTCGATGATCACGCCTCCCGGCGGCGGGCCGGCATAGGGGGGAGCCGGCCGGGGCGGGGCCGCCGAGGCCCGCTGGGCGGCGTTCATCACCGCCTCGGACACTTTTTCGTTTTGCAAGCGAATCAAGTCCGCTGCGCTCAAGGGGCGGGCAACCCCGTGAATCTGAATGTGCGACACGATCACCGACTCTGGCACCCCGGCCCGACTCATGGCAATGATGTCCTCCACGGTAACCGACCCGCGCGGGGCTCTTTGCCCGAGTCGGGCTTCCAGCTCGGCGCGGTTTCGGGCTTCGATCTCATCCAGCGAGCCGCCGATGGTGTTTCCGGCCAGGGCACCCACAGCCGCCCCGATCAGCGCCCCTTCGGCCGTTTTGCCCGACTGGTGCCCGATCATCGCCCCCACGGCCGTGCCGCCGATTCCGCCCAGGGCCGTTCCCATTTCGGCCCGGGGACCGCTGGCACATCCCCCTGCCAGCAGGGCCAGCAGGGCAAGCCATCCCCAGCCGGAAAAGCGAACACCACGCCGCTTGGGAAATCGGCGGCTCATGGGCCTGCCGGAACCAAAGAGTTTCATGGCCGTGAACTCTCCGTAGGCGAACGGGGGTTTCTCAACGCGGGGTTGCCTTTGCTTTTATCGGCGGATTGCCCGCGGCGGCTGCGGGAAACCGCGGCTTGGCGGCCCCGTCCAGGGAACGCTTCGACCCGTGGTAGCGGCGATTGAACCACGCCGGATCGTAGGGGCTTGCGCTGGGGGTGGCCGATCCGGGCCGGGAAACCGGAACCACGGCGGCGGCGGAGCGGGGGATCGTACCCGGCCGGGGAGGCTCGGGGCGGAAAGAGGCACCTTCGGCCGCGGTGCGTTGCTGGAACAAGCGGGCGTTGACCGTGCCGGGCCCCGGCCGACTCGCCTCGGCGGGGCGTTGCTTCCCCGATTGCCCAGCAGGAGGGGCTTCCGGGGAGGGCTGCGGTTTTTGTTCCAGTTGGCTCAACCACTGGCGAAGCACGCGGGCCGAGTGCTTGTCCAACCCCTGGAACTGGTACAACCCCCGGCTTCCGTGCGGGGTGAGGGCTTTGCGCAGCAGCAGGCTGCGGTCCACCTGGCGGCGGTCGATCCAGCGCAGCACCTGCACCAGGTTGTGCCGCACCACGCGGGGGCTGACCCGGCCCTGGGAAGCTCGGATCATGCGGAAGGCACTGCTAGCCCCCGGCCCGTGGCACCCCCCGGCCGCACAGCGGTTTTGCAGAATGCGGTGGACCGAGATGGTAAACCGTCGCACCGCTTGCGGTTCCAGTGGTTCCAGCAGGGCCTGGTCTTCCCGGGCCTGCTGCTGGTGGCGGCGATAGACCCCTGGAGGGGAAACCGCACCGGACGGCCGGGCCGGGGCCGGCCTGGTCGCATCTTCTGCCCGATGCTGGTTCAAACGCAACCTGCGCCGCAGCAGTGCCAGGCGAGGGTGCCGCGGGCAGGCACGCTCCAGCTGGTCCAGTAGCACGGCAGCCTGCCGCGCCAACCCGTGTTCGACGCACCATTGGGCCAGCTCCAA
>JALSGI010000080.1 GCA_026982835.1 Planctomycetota bacterium
GCTGCCGCTTAGAAATTGGTCACCCACTGGATGTAGGTGAAGTGGGCGTCGCCGCGGAAGGTGGCCGAGGGGTTGGTGGCCCAAAAGTCCCCGGCCCAAAAGTACGAATAGCCCAGCAGCACGTCCATCCGCGGGCTGATACGATAGCCGACGATCAGGTCCAGTTCCTGGCCCAGGTAACGGCTTCCGCCGGGGGTGGCCACCAGGGGGGTCATCGTGACGCTGTAGGGGACGTCGTCTCCCCGCTGCAACCAGAAGACGTACCACCACAGCAACAGCCGCCACTTTTTGCTCAGGTTGTGCTTGTAGAGCATGTTGACCGTCTGGATATTGCGGCGGCCAAACAGGTCCATAAAACCCAGGTAATAGTGACCCAAGGGAAACAGGTGGTGGAACCCGTTGCCCTGGATGGAATCCCCCGAGGCCCAGTCGAAGTACACCCAGAGCTGGGGTTTGCGGGGGATGAGGGCCAGGTCGCGGCCCAACCCGATGGTATAAAACCCGGCCGAGTGCGTGGCGGTGCCATATTCGCCGAACTGATAGGCGGCTTCGGCTTCCAGGTGCCAGCAGCCTTCGTCCACGGCCAGGCGGGAACCGAGGGTGTTGAAGTAGAAATCCACCGCTCCGGCGTCCTCGCTGAAGTTCAGGTAATAGAACTCCAAGGCCGCGTTGCGGAAGCCCTTGTAGGCGGAATAGACGCCGAAGAACTGCTGGGAGTTGTCGGGGTTGTCGAAGTTGCGCGCGTCGGGGTAGCGGGGTCGGGTCCAGAACCCGTCGATGTCCCACAGCTCCCCGCGCCAGTAGAGCGTAAACCCATCAAAGGTTCGCCGCGTGTTGGACCAGTCCAGGGGCGAAACCAGGCGTTCGGTGCCGAAGAGGTACTCCTGGCGTCCCACCCGGGCTCCCAGGCGCCCCTGGGCGTTTTCCCACAGCGTGGCTTCGGCGAAGATGTTGATGAAGTCGGATCGGTTTTCTTCGATGCGGCGAGGGGCAAACTGCTCGAACTGGCTCACCGCGTCCAGGTATTCCACGAACACGCGGAAATCGGGCGTCGCTTCCCAATTGGCGTAGAGCCGGGTGCGGTGCAGCAGGAAGGTGTCGTCGCGGCCAGTGGGGCCCAGGCCCCGCATGTTCTGCTCGTTGTGGAACCGCATCCGGTACTGGCCGCCCAGGTCCAGCACGCCGCCCAAGGGAGTGGAAAGCCGCTTGAGCCCTTCGCCCAGGTGCCAGTCGCGGTAATGGGGATCCAGCAGGTAGGAGAAGTCGTTCTTGTAGAAGGGGTTCTTGTACGCCCCGGCGGCCTTTTTGTTCAGCTGGGCCAGGTGCTTGCGGCACTCCGGGCAGCAGGTCTCGGATTCGGTTGGCGCTGAGGCCGAAGCAGCGGCTTGAACAGTTTGTTCCGCTTCGGCGGTTTCTGCCGACGAGGTGGTTAAAGAAGCCGCAGGGGTGTGCGCCGGTTGCAACTCCTGCGCCGGAAGTGCCACCGGGGCGACCACCATCCATCCCAGACTCAACAACCACACCTGAACTCGCATCGGTTCCCTCCCTGGCAAAACGGACACTTCTCCGGCGCGCGTGCATCCCCTTGTCGCGTTATCGGCCGGGAGTACAAAAGCCCGCCAGCATTTATACCCCCGCGGCCGTTTGCTCCAGGGGGAATCGTGACCTAGGGTTGTGTGGAATCCCGCAAATCGACACATCCGGTCCAAACGGACGCTCCTGCATGGGTCCCGCCGGGGAACCCTGGCCTTGGCTCCGCGTTGGTTTGGCACCCTTGGCACGCTCGTTCCGGGCACGAAGGAGACACGGCGGTGGAGACGCCCCTGGTGGACAAAACTCCCCTGGAAATTTCTCGGCTGCTGGGCCAATGGAAACACTGCGCTGCGGCCTACCAGCAGTCCCTGCAGCGCCGGCTGGACGAGTTGCACCAGGTGCTGGACCGGCTTTTCGGGCAGGCCGGCTCCTGGCAGGCGATGCAGCAGCGATGCCAACAGCTGGAACAACTGGTTCAGCATTCCCAGGACGAGCTGGTCCAGCAAAGCTCCCGGCTGGTGGAGTTGCAGGAGCAGCTGGAGGCCATCGCGGAGTGTTTGCACAAGGCCGGTTTCCAGGACGAGTCCCCGCTGGCTGCGCTGTGGAAGCTGGTCCACCGCTACCAGCAACTGGAGCGAGAAGGCAGGCAGCCGACGGCTTTTTCCGAGGGGCAGCTTGCGCTGATCCAGGGGCTGCAGCGGGAACTGAAGGCCCTCCGCCGCCAGAACGAACGCCTGCTGGAACAGCTCCAGGAGGCCGAAGAAGCCATCCAGGCCCAGCGCCGCCAAAGCGAAGAGGAACGCCAGGGGTGGATGCGGGAACTGCAAGCCTTGCGACAACTGATCCAGGAACAAGCCGTGCAGGCGTTCCTGGGCGGTCAGGTGGGCGACCCGGGCCAGGCGGCCCCTCCGGCCGACCTGCGCAACCCCCGGGAACCCCAGCCCCAAGTGGCCCAGAACGTGGCCGCCAAGCTCAAAAAGATCAAGAAAAAAGGCCGCAAAAAGCCGGAATAAAGCAATCGCTTGCACACCCTCCGTGGTAACAGGAAATCCTCGCCCATGTCCCTTGCCAAGTTGCTGTCCGCTTGCCCCACGCTTCCCCGGGCTTGGCTGCCTTGGGCTGCCGCCTTGGCCGTAGCTGCGGGGTTGGGGCTGGCCAGCGGCCAGTGGGGTTGGGCCACCGCGGCCGGGGTGGCCTTGGGCTACGTGGGCACACGGCTGGTCTCTTGTCGGGGCCGGGTTGCCCCCGGCGCGGCACGCCCTGCCGGGGCCGCACGCCCCGGCGCCTCTTCACCAGAACCAGACCCCGAGGACGAAGACCAGTTCATCGGCCGCATGATCCAGCAAGGCCGAGCCGCCGTACTGCTGCATCCTCAGCTGCGACAGGATTTGCCGCCGCAGTGGGTACAGTCCGCCACCGAGGCGCTGCACAGGCGGATGGCCCGACTGGGCCCGGGCGTGGTGGTCCCGGGGCGCAGCGGCAACATCACTCTCCCGCTGGAGGAAGCCGACCCCGGCGACCCCGAAGACCCAATCCGCTGGGAACAGGTGGATCGCTTCTACCTGGACCGCTGGGTGGTGACCAACCAGGAGTACCTGGCTTTCGTCCAGGACGGCGGCTACGAGGATCCGGCCCTGTGGAATCCGGAGATCGCCTCGTTGGTGCCGGACTTTGTCGATAGCACGGGAGCTCCCGGGCCCCGGTTCTGGAAAAACGGATGCTTCCTTCCCGGCGAAGAAGAGCTGCCGGTGGTGGGGGTCAACTGGTACGAGGCGCTGGCCTATGCCCGCTGGGCCGGTAAAACCTTGCCCACGGCGGCCCAGTGGGAACTGGCCGCTGCCCGCCCCGTGGCCGTCGGCGCCGCCACGCTGTGCCAGCGGCGCTACCCTTGGGGGGACGCATTCCAGCGGGAGCGGGCCAACGTGTGGCACCCGGGAGAGCGGAAGCTGCTGGCGGCGCGGGCCATCGAGCCGGTCCCTCGAGGCAGCGGAATCTACCAGCTGATCGGCAACGTGTGGGAATGGACGTTGGACGATTTTCTCCCCCCCGACGCGGCCGGGGAAGTGCCCACCATGAAGCAACTCCGCGGCGGGGCCTACGACACCTACTTTGAAAGCCAGGCCACGGCCCAGTTCCAAAGCGGCCAGGCCCCCCTGGACCGGAAACACAACGTGGGCTTTCGCTGCGTGGTGGCTGCCGCGTTGGTGGAAGGTCCAGCAGGCGGTGAGGAAGCCTTGGTTTCGGCATCGGCATCCGGCAGCGAGGTATCGCCATGAGTGGTCGCGGCTCGGTGGAATTGGAATCCCTGCGGCTGGCATCGTACATCAACGCGTTGCCCTGCTACATCTGCGAGCATCCCAACAAGCACACCGACGAGTTCTGCGCCCGGTGCCTGGCCCCGCTGGCCCTGGCCCACCAGGCGGCCAACCAGAAAACCCCGCCCCGACTGGTGGCGGCCATCGGTGCGGCCGGAGTGGGCAAGACGGTCTATTTAGGCACGCTCATCGACATGCTCTCCCGGCAAAGCGAACAGCTGCAGGTGCTGGCCCGCGGGGCGTTCTCCATCAACCTGCAGCAGACCACCATCCAGGCCCTGCAGCAGGGACGCTTCCCCGACAAAACCCCCAGCGAGCCGGATCGCTGGAACTGGGTCCACTGCCAGATCCGCTGCCGCCGCTTCAGCAAGCCCCTGGAACTGATCATGCCCGACATGGCCGGAGAGGCCCTGCTGGAAGAAGTGGAACACCCGCACACCTACCAGGTGATCCGCTCCTTCCTGACCCGATGCGCCGGCACGCTGGTGTTCATCGACGCCACGCGACTCTACGCCGGCAGCGCCGACCAGGACCACTTCACCATGAAGCTGCTCTCCTACCTGGTGGAGCTGGTGGACGACGCGAAAAAGGGCTGGCCCGCCCGTCCCGTGGCCATCGTCCTCAGCAAAGCCGACCAGTGCGACGCGGCGTTTGTCGATCCGCAACGCTTCGCCGCGGAACACGCCTCGGGGCTGGTACGCTTCTGCCGCCAGTGGTTCAAGAAACACGCGTTTTTTGCCGCCAGCGTGGTGGGCAACTGCCTGGCCTACCGCGACGCGTACCGCCAGGAGGTGCAGTTGCCCTTGCGGGTGGAGCCGCGTGGGCTGGTCGATCCATTTTTGTGGCTGCTGCGGCAGCTTTACGGGCGCAAGGTGGGCATGGGGGGATGAGGATGTGGAGGGAGGCGAGCCGCCGGCGTGAGCCCGCGGTGAACGGCGAGCCGGGAGCGTAAGCTCCCGGAGAGGAACTGGAAAACGGCGCACGAAGCTCACGGCCGAGCCGCTGAAGTGGAAAAGAGGGTTCGTCTTGTCGAACATCTCCAGAATGATCGTCCCCTGCAATCGACGGAAAGGAGCCATGTCCGCAGAGCCTTCCTTGCCCGAAAAGACCGAAACGCCCCCCCTGATGGTCCAGCAGGCCGTGTTCTCTTCGGCCGCCACGGACCGCGGCCCGGGGTATCAGTTCCTGGGCTGGAGCCCGGGCGTAGAACCGGCCCTGCGGCAGCAATTGCACCCCTGGGCCCCCACGCACGACTCCCTTTCGCAGCCTCCGCCCCAGGGGGCCGCCCTGAGCTACTTCCCGCTGGACCACTACTGCGTGATCGGCTGGAGCAGCTACGCTGGGCAGGAATACAGCGGCCGTGGGGCGGCGGTGTTCACGCACTTTTTGCTGGTGCCGCGGGCAGGGTTCGAGCAAGCCGGAGCCCATCCCTTTGCCCTGTTGCAGGCCGCCTTGGGCCGGCAGATCCTGGCCCCTCGGCTCCCGGTCCCCGAGACGCTCCCGGAACTCCAGTTGCAACTGCGGCCCACCTGGGTAGAGCTGGAGCTGCTGCTCCACTTGCGCAAAACCGATCCCCAGCGCTGGCTGGCTGCGGCCCTGGCCGCCCTGGCCGCAGGCCGGGCCGTGGCGATCCAGACCGGCGAAGTTTCTCCCCACCTGCTGGCCCGCGGATTGTGGAGCTGCCTGCCGTTGAGCTTGCGCAAGGAAGTGAGCTTCACCACGGGGCTGGTCCCCAGTCTGCGGCGCCCGTTTCGGCTGACGCTTTGGGAATCGTGGCCCTGGTCGGCCGCACGCTTGCGACGGCAACTGAAGGCGCTGCTCATCGACCTGCAGCGCGGCACGGCCCACTCCGCCGAAGAGCCGCCACCGCCGTGGATTGCCAAGTTGGTAGAGGCGGTCTCGCAAGGCTCCACGGCCGGGTTGCTGGAGCTGCTGGCCCGGCTCAATCGCTCCCCAAACCAGAATCCCCCCGCTGTTTCACCCCCGGATACGCCCGCGCCCCCCGTGCCGGATCAGCTCCACTGCTGAAGCTCGACGATGTTCCCTTCCGGGTCGGTCATATAGACCAGGGTGAGCGTGCCCCAGTCGCGGATCTGGATCGTCTCCACCGTGCCCAACTGCCCCCCGCCCCGGGAGAGAATCTGCCGCCGCGACTCTTCCAGGTCCGGCACGACGAAGGCCAGATGGGCCA
>JALSGI010000081.1 GCA_026982835.1 Planctomycetota bacterium
GCGGACCAGCTCCTTGCCCTGGAGATTCGCCTGGCGGAAGCGGCGGTTCTTGGGCTCGTAGGCCCGACGCCAGAGTTCCCGCTGCTGAGGCGTAAGCCCCCGGGGCGGGGGGCCCAGCTTCAGGTCGTTGTTGTTCAGATGATCGGCCACACGCATGGTGGCCTGGCGGGCGGCGGTGCCGCGGGTGGCGTAGTCGTCGAACAGGTTGTCCGGCTCTGGGATGTGGCGGTCGTCGTAAAGGGTCAGCTGCTTGGGCCCCGGTTGCCAGTTCCGGTGGGGGGCCTTGTGGTGGTACATGAGAAAAAACGGCCGCTTGCGGTCCCAGCGGTTTTGGAGGAAATCCAGGGCCAGGTCGGTAATCACGTCGGTGGTGTAGCCCATGTGCCGCTTGATGCCCTGGGCGGTTTTGATTCGCGGGTTGTAGTAGGGTCCCTGGCCCAGCAGGATGGCCCAGTAGTCGAACCCGGTGGGGTCGCTGCGCAGGTGCCACTTGCCCACCATGGCCGTCTGGTAGCCGGCCCGCTGCAGCAGCTTGGCCACGGTTTGCTGCGAGCCGTCGAAGGTCTGGCCGTTGCGGTAAAATCCGTTCAAGTGGCTGTACTTGCCGGTGAGCACCACCGCCCGGCAAGGCCCGCAGATGGAATTGGTCACAAAGCAGTTGGTAAACAGCATTCCCTCTTTGGCCAGGCGGTCCAGGTTGGGCGTTTGGTTGATCCGCGATCCGTAGCAGCTCAGGGCGTGCGAGGCATGGTCGTCGGCCATGATGAACAGGATGTTGGGCCGCCGGGGGGCCTGTTTTTCTTCGGCCGCAGCGGCGGTTGCCGCAGCAACAAGCCCCAGCCAGGCCAGCCACAGGGGGAACAGGTGCCGCATGATGGATTGCTCCTACCTCGACGGAGTACACTGGAGAAGTTGCTAGTTATTGTGAACCACCCCCGGAACAGGTACAAGGAACTTTCCATGAGGAGAACCGGCACGCCGGACCGGGGGAAGCGCTCCCAGGGGGCAGCTCTGCCGGGGGGAAGCAGCACGGCTCACGCCCCGTGGCTCCCCGCCGGGGTGTTGCTGGTGCGTTCGCCGGGGCGACTGGCCCACCGGCTGCTGGCCCGAGGACTTGTCCCCCAAGAGCTGCTGCACGTGGTCGCTTCGGCCGGGGAGTGCCTGGAGGCGGTTCGGCGCTGGCCGGGCAGTGTGCTGTTGTGGGAGGTGGGGACGGAGGAGCTGGGACCGGCGTGCCTGGAGTGCCAGGGGCTTTGCCGGCAGTTTGCCGCCTTGCGCGTGGCCGTGTTTTTGCCCGAGCAGGTGCCGCCGCCGTGGGAAGACACGTTCCGCCTGGCGGGAGCCTGCTGGGTGCAGCGGGGAGCACTTTGGCCCGAGGGGGCCGTGCAAGTGGCCCTGGCCCACCTGGAACAGGTGCGCCCCGTGCCCCCCTGGCCCTGGAGTGTAGTGGCCGAAGTGCTGGAGAACCTGGAAGTGTAGAACTTGTCCTTGGGGGACAAAAAAGACCAGTTTAGCCCGCTAGCACCTGGTTGGTTCGGACGCTTCCGTACGAGGCGGAAATAAGCGTTGATTGTTGCACCAGGCGAGCCGCTGGCTTTAGTCGGCGGAGAACAGCGAGCCGGGAGCGTCAGCTCCCGGAGGAAATCAGGCGGAAGTATTTGACCTAACTCTCCCCGGACTGAAGTCCGGGGCTCGCCGGACAAATTTCGACTCTCTTTGCTCGGTAACACTCCGTCCTGTGCTTGCACGATAAGCACGTACGCAAAAAAACAGCCGGACCCGAAAGGCCCGGCTGGATTTGGCTTGCGAAGGAAGCGGCTACCGCTGGCTGAGAGCCTCACCGGGGGAACGGGTCCGCTGCTTGAGCTCTTGCTGGGCCTTCTTTTCGGCCAGTTGGACCATGAGCATGGCCGCCCGCAGTTGCTGAGGGGTGAAGTACGGATAGCGCAGCCCCCCGGCCCGGCGAACCTGCTTGGCCGCCAGTTGCCGCCAGCTCATGCGATTGGCGATGTGCCAAGCGGCCGCCTGGGCCACTTTTTGCGGGAAGGGGCTCTTGGGATGAACCATGCTCAGCAGGTGCTTCAGCCGGGGATCGGAGGAGTACTCTTCCACCGGGATGAGCTTGTACTGGATGGCCGGACGCGGCTCCTTCTTGCCATGTTCCAGGCAAACGCAGCGCACCGGTAGCTTGCCCACCTTCTGGGCTGGCACGTTGAACATGCCCATGCCGCCCATGCCCATGCCGCCCATGCCCATGCCGCCCATGCCCATGCCGCCGAAACCGCCCCCGAAGGCCTGGTTGCCGCCACCTCCTCCGCCCGTATCACCCAGGCCGCCTCCCCCGCCGCCGAACGGATCACCTGCACCGCCGCCGAAGCCTTGCTTCATCACGGCGACGAACGCCGGGGGCAACTTCACATTGAGAGGCTTGTCGGTTTTGTTTTCCACCAGCACAGTGGCCTGGGTGGAGTCCTTGGCCACCACGCGCACGTTCAGCTGTCCTTTTTTGACACCCTGGAACAACTCCACGGTCTGATGCTCGGGATTGTACGGCCGGGGACTGACGAACCGCCTGCCGGCTTCCGCCTGCGGCACCGCCCACACCCAGGCCAGCGCCACCGAACAGGCCAACCAGAGAAATTGACGCCGCATGACATGTTCTCCTCAAGATGTGGGACTCTTCCCTGCCCGATACCGGTTTCCCCCGGGCAGAGAGCCTTTGCGCACTCCCACCGGGGACACCTACAACATAACCAGAATCGACTCGGCAAGACAAGGAAATTTTGCCAAAACCCTCCCCGAGGGTGCGAGATGCCCCCTGGAAAACGCCCGCGGGGGTCTTAGAATGTGGGCCAATCGCCCCGCCGGGAGCTTTGCCCCGCCGGGAGCTTTGTACATGTTTAGCGTGCCAGCATAAGATGGTGTGTTTCCAGAGCAAAAGAGTTGATTTTTGTCCGGCGAGCCCCGGGCTTTAGCCCGGGGAGAGCCGAACAAACACCTGTGTGTTGACCTTCTCCGCCAGCTGAAGCTGGCGGCTCGCCGATGGTAAGAGTAAACGCTTCTTTCCGCCTCGTGCGGAAGCGTCGAACCAACAGTGTGCTAGCTGGCTAAACAAGTACGGAGCTTTAGCTCCCGGAGGCGGCAGGGCCGCAGCCACTGGGAGCTTCCGCTCCACAGCAAAAATAAACAATCAAACAACCAACGGCGAGCCGGGAGCGTAAGCTCCCGGAGGCTTGGAGGAGGGCGAGCCGCGCACCGTAAGCCCGCGGAGGGGCGTGCGCACCTCAGTGGGGGGAGGAGCAGTATCGGCGTGCGGCTTGCGCCGGAGCTTCCGCTCCGGGACAAGAACACAAGAACAAGCGATGCCTTCTCCTAGAAATTAAAAAGAGCTGAACCGATGGCCAACTCCAGCAGCATTGCCGGTATCTCCGCCCGCGAAATCCTCGACAGCCGTGGCAACCCCACCGTGGAAGTCGATGTGTGGCTGGAAAGCGGCGTCCAGGGTCGGGCCGCCGTGCCCAGCGGCGCCAGCACCGGGGTACACGAGGCGCTGGAACTGCGGGACGGGGAAACGGACCGCTACCTGGGCAAGGGAGTCCGCAAGGCGGTGGAGAACGTCAACAACGTCATTGCCCAGCACCTGGAAGGAATCGACGCCCTGGACCAGGCCCAAATCGACCAGCTGCTCTGTCAACTGGACGGCACGCCCAACAAGGAAAAACTGGGGGCCAACGCCATCCTGGGCGTTTCGATGGCCGTGGCCAAGGCGGCCGCCCAACACTGCGATCTGCCGCTGTATCAGTACCTGGGCGGGGCCACCGCCCGGCTGCTCCCCTCCCCCATGATGAACGTGCTCAACGGCGGCCAGCACGCCGACAACAATGTGGACGTGCAGGAGTTCATGATCATGCCCCTGGGCTTCGACTCCTTTAGCGAAGCCCTCCGCTGCGGCGTGGAGATTTTTCACACGCTCAAGAAACTGCTCAAGGACCAGGGGCTCAATACGGCCGTGGGCGACGAGGGCGGATTTGCCCCCGATCTGGAAAGCAACCAGCAGGCCCTCGACCTGCTCACCCAGGCCATCGAAAAGGCCGGCTACCGCCCCGGGGAGCAGGTTCGCCTGGCCCTGGACGTGGCCGCCAGCGAGCTGTTCGACCCCCAGGGCAAAACCTACCAGCTCGACGGCCGCAAACTCTCCGGCCAGGAGATGGTCCAGCAGCTGGCCCAGTGGACCGAGCAATACCCCATCTGCTCCATCGAGGACGGCTGTGCCGAAGACGATTGGGACAGCTGGGCCCTGCTGACCAAAACCTTGGGGAACCGGGTGCAACTGGTGGGCGACGACCTGTTCGTGACCAACGTGCAGCGGCTGCAGCGAGGGATCGACTCCCAGGTGGCCAACTCCATTCTTATCAAGGTGAACCAGATCGGCACGCTCACCGAAACGATCGACGCCGTGGAACTGGCCCGACGAAGCGGCTACACGGCCGTCATCTCCCACCGCAGCGGCGAGACCGAAGACACCACCATCGCCGACCTGGCTGTGGCGATGGGCACCGGGCAGATTAAGACCGGCTCGGCTTCCCGCACCGACCGCGTGGCCAAGTACAACCAACTGCTGCGGATCGAGCAGATGCTGGGCGAGGTGGCCCAATTCGGCGGGCGGCTGTTCCCGTATTAAGAGCCGAAGGGTGCTGTTAGCAGCCCGTTGAAAAACGCACGCATGGGAGGGCGAGCCTCCTGGCGAGCCGCAGGTACACCGGGTGCGTTGTTTTCCACAAACACGTTCTGTTCCTGCGTACGTGTTTCGCCAGCTAGCACATCACTTGGTTTGGCGTTTCCATGCTGGGAGAGAAAGAGAATAAGCGTTTATTCTTGCAAACGGCGAGCCGCCGACTTCAGTCGGCGGAGCTGATCGACAAAACATGTGTTTATTCGGCTCTCCCCGGGCGCCAAGCCCGGGGCTCGCCAAATTCAAGAGCAAACGCCAGTACGTGGACACAGCCAGCTGGGAGCGTAAGCTCCCGGAGACGATAAGAAAGCGGCGCATGAGTGCCGTGCTCTCCGTGGGCTTACGCCCACGGCTCGCGGCTGCAAGAACCAGCGCCAAGACAACCGCGTGCTCACGCACGCGGCTCGCCGGTGCTTCCGCTCCGGAGGTCTTGGGTCTTGGGTCCTGGGTCTTGAGGAGCCCCGCACGCCAGTGCGGGGAGAGACGGAGTCGGCTTGCGGCTTGCACCGGTGCTTCCGCACCGATGCAAGAAAAAACGCGAACGGACGCAACCGGCGAGCCGGGAGCGTAAGCTCCCGGAGGACGGCGGAGCCGTCGGCCACTGGGAGCTTCCGCTCCGATGCAAGAACAAGCGCTAGTAGGACAGAAGCACCGCCACAACTGGCAACTGACCACCCCGGCAATGCCGGTCACCGGCAGGGCAGGACCACCCCGGGCACTCCTCGCCGCTAGCCGAACACGGTGCCCAGCACGGCCGCCTGATCGACCGGGCCGAAGCGGTTTTCCAGCTCGCCCTGGTCGTTCCACTGCAAGGGGCGCGGCTGGGTGAGCACTTCCAGGTCGTCTCGCTCCTGGGCCTGGGGCCAGTAGGCTTCGGAGCACTCCACCTCGGCCACCTGGAGCGTGTTGCGAATCCACATCACGCGGGCCTTCTCCGGCGGGGTGAGCCCCACGGTGGACAAGGCCGCCTGGAAGATTTCCCGCTCGGTGTCGAACCACACGGGCAGCATGGCCCCGATGGGCCCGCCGCCGGTAAGGCAGTTGATCTTGGTGATCCGCAGGTCGATCTGGTCCAGCACGCGGCGGCTGATGAACTCCGCCCCGCCGATCCCCGCGGCGTTGCCGTGGGTTTCGGGGGTGAGGGAGCGGATCCAGATGCGTTTGATCTTGGGCCACTCCTCCGGGGCGGCCTCGTGCCAGCGGAGCTTGCGCCCCACGACGTTGGTGTCCATCCCCGAGCCGCTGATGTTCTTGCCGATCTGGTCGATGATGAGCAGCTCCGCCT
>JALSGI010000082.1 GCA_026982835.1 Planctomycetota bacterium
CGTTGGGGAGGAACGTTCGGGCGGCCAGGGGCACCGCCCGGACGGGGCGGTCGAGCATCAGCCGGGCCAGCGCATCGAGGTAGCCGGCCCGGTCCTGCAGCACCTCGACGGCCAACTGGTCGGCCGCCAGCTCTTGTTCCAGCCGCACTCGGGCGGCCAGCCAGTGCAACAGCGGGTGGTAGTAGTGCAGCACCAGGCCCAACTGCGCCCCCAGCCAGCGGAGAAAGTCGCCGCGGCGGATGTGGGCCAGCTCGTGGGCCAGCACGGCCCGCAGCTCCTTGCGGGTCCAACTGCGCCACGTGCTGGGCAGAAGCAGCACCGCCTGGGGCCAGCCCACTGTGGCCGCCGAGCTTAGCTCTTGGCTTTCCCGAATCGACACGGCCCGCCGCAGACCCAACCGGCCGGCAAGCTCCGCCGCCAGCGCGTGCAACGAGGCATCCTCAATTGTGCGGCTGCGGCGCACCAGCAGGGCCAGCCCCCACAGGCCCAGAAGCATCCGCACCACACCCCAAGCGCCCCCTGCCAGCACCAAAGCGGCCAGCACCGCAGGCCAATCCACGCCGGCCCACCAGGGCAAGCCGACAGGTTCTTCCCAATTGGCCAAGGAGCCGGGCCGAGGGTGCTCCCCGCGGCCGGAACGCTCCACCGGGGGCAGCTCCTCCGGGGGCGAAGACAGCGGCCCGGCGGCCCCTTGGGCCAAAGCGGTCCCGGCATCGGGCAGTTCATCGGGTGAGGTTTTATCCTCGGCTGGAAGCACCCGGTGCGGCGGGTCTGCGGGAACCGGTGTCGGCTTTCCTGGAATTGCGGCAGCAGCCGAAGGCCCCTTTCCGGCAGACGAAGGCTCCGTGGTGGCTTGCGGCCCGGGAGCGGCAATCGGACCAGGGCCAGGTTGCGCTTGGGATGGCTGCGGTGCAGAAGACCGCTTGCGAGAAGTGCTTGCCGCAGAGAGTGGCGTTTGCTTTGGTTCAGCCAAAGACGAAGCAGCTTGTTTCGGCACAGATCGCCGAACCGGCAGCACTCCCAACTGCCAGGACCAGGGCCGCCAAGGCACCGTGGCAAGCAGCGTGAGCAGCACCACGCCTGCCAGGGCCGCTTGCGGCACGGTGGCCACCGCGGGCAGGCGGCGGCGAAACGCGGCGTAGAACCCCCAGGCCACGATGGCCAGTACCGTCACCTGCACGGCGCAGAGGAGCACGGCGGTGGTCCAGGCGGACATGACGACCACTCCTGTTGGACGTGGGCCCCAACTCTTACTTGCGACGGGAACGCTTCTGGAGCAGTTCTTGCAACAACTGCCGTTCCTTGGCCGAAAGCGGCTTGTCTTCCACCAGCCGCACCAGCAGTTGCTCGCGCGAGCCGCGGAACACCCGGTGCAGGAAATCCCCCAGCAGGCTCCGCGACACTTCCTCGTAGCTTTGCCGCGGCCGATAGATGAAGGGACGCTGGTGGTTCACCTGTTCCAGGAAGCCCTTGTCGGCCAGGATCTTCACCAGCGTGGCCACCGTGGTATAGGCCAACTGGCGTCCTGAACGGGCAAGCCCCTGGCGCACCTGGCCCACCGTGGCCTGGCCCCGGTCCCAGAACACGTGCATGATCTCCAGCTCGCGGGCGGTCAACTGGTCGGCCTTGGGACGTGCCATCGCCGGGAGCTCCTGGGGAGGGGGCGTTTTCTAATTTTTTAGTTCTGGTTTTATAGTAGTGGTGGACGTCCGGTTGTCAAGCGAATTTTCGGGAATTTTCCCAGGCTCGCTGCCGGGCGGCGCACCCTGGAGATGGAAGTGGCTGGACCGGGATAGGTTTTGCGATAGGCTCGGGGGGTGCTGGATGGATGGGCCCCTTCCGCAGTCAGTCGCTTACCATGTTCCTCACCGAACAAGAGTGGTTCTACTTTCCGGCCCGGGACCGTGCGGGCCAGCTGCTGGTGCGCCTGGGGAGCGAGCGGGGCTTGGGGGGCTGGGGGGACTGCCCCTGTCCCTGGCCGCCGGAGCAGGTGGCCCGGCAGTGCCGGCAGCTTCGCGGGCAGCTGGCCGGGTTCGATCCCCTGCAGGTGGAGGAGCTGCACGTGGTACTGGCCCATCTGCCGGCCCCGGTCCGCCTGGCCCTGGAAAGCGCCGTGTGGGACCTGCTGGGGCAGGAGCTGGGTGTGCCGGTGCATGGGCTCTGGGGCGGGGCGTTCCGCAGCCGCGTGCCGCTGGCCATGCAAGTGCTCTGGGACCCGCAGCAGGATTCCCCGCAACGCCTCTGGCCCTTGCTGCAAGAGTGGCACTCGCAGGGCTTGCACACCTTGTTAATCGCCCCGGAAAAGCCCCCCGGGATCGATCACTGGTCGCAGCTGCCCGAAGCCTGGCAGGGCTGGAAACAGGAGGCCCAACTGCTGGTCGATCTGGCCGGGGCCGTGCCGCAGGAGCCGCTTGTGTGGCTGGAGCAGCTGCGTCGGGCGGGCGTGGTGGGGGTGATCGATCCGGGCCAAGCGGAAGTGGCGGGCCAAGCCCTGGCTGCGGCCAGTCCGCTGCCCGTCTGGACCTCCGCCGGGGTGGAAAGTCCGCAACGGGCCTGGGAGCTGCTGGCCCACCAGGCCACGCATGCACTGGCCTTGGACCCGTTCCGGCTGGGCAGTTGGCTTCGCCTGCGGGAGTGCGTGGCCGTGGCCGCCGCCGCAGGCGCGCCGGTGACGCTGGACCTGCGCCGCGGCTGGCAGCCCACCCTGGCCCTGGGCTGCCATGTGGCCTCCAGCACCGTGGCCTTGGGCCGGCCGCTTTGGACAACCGGCCCAAGCTGGCAAGCGCTGCCGGAAAAGCGCCCCCTGCTGCCCGGGGCCGACAGCTTGCTCACCGTGCCTCGTACCTCCGGCAGCGGATTGGAGCTGGATCGAGCCGCCCTGGAGCCCCATCTGGTAAGCTGATCCTGGCAAGCCGGGGGCGGGAGTCTTGCCCTTGTATCTCCCCCGGCGGGGTACGTGTTTAGCGTGCCAGCACAAGCCGGAGCGCCCCCAGATCAAAAGCAAGCCGAAGGCTTGCCAGCCTTGTAGCCGGTGGTCGTAGCGCAGCGGAGACCACCGGAAAGCACGGCCATTACCCCACCCAGCACCCCGCCAGGGGTGCCAGAAGCAAGGACCGTTTGGCCCTCTGGCATCCCTTCGGGATGCTAACGGAGAAATAAAAAACGCTGTCTCCCGGGGGTCTGACGACCCCCGGCTACAAGAGTGCGACGCCTGCGGCGTCGGTCCTCCGGCTGCTAGCTGGCTAAACAGGTACTCAGCCAGCGGCTCGCCATCCCTCCAAGCCCTCAAGCCTCCACGCCTCCGCCAGCTGAAGCTGGCGGCTCGCCGTTCTCCGCCGATGGAAGTCGGCGGCTCGCCAGTTGGTGTGAAAAGCTGCGCTTGTTCTTGCTGCGGAGCGGAAGCTCCGGCGCAAGCCGCAGGCCGCACGGCGCAAGCCGAAGCTCTACCCGGCTTTTTCCTGGGCCTGGGTCGGTCCCTGGGCTGCGGCGGCCCCCTGGTGCTCCTGCACCAGCTTCTGCAGCTCGTCCACCCCGTCTTGCTCTTCCAGGATCAGGTCCTCCAGCAGCACCACCAGCGGGCGGTCCTCGGCGCAGATGTCCAACGCCTCGCGGTAGTGTTCCACGGCCGCCTGCTCGAACTCCAAGGCGTGCTGGAGCATCTCCTGAACATCGGTGGATTGCTTCACCGTGCCGCGTTCCAGCGTGGGCACCCCGCCCAGGGCCACGATCTTTTCGCCGATGGTGCGGGCATGCCGGAAACACTCCTCGGCGCTTTCAAAAAACATCTTCGCGTACGGCTCCCGCCACAGGCCGCGGACCAGAAACGCCTGCTGGGAGTACTGGGCCAGGCCGGTCCACTCGTGCTTGAGAATCTCGTTGAGCTTGGCGATGGCTTTCTGCTTGTCCATGACGGCGTCCTTTACGACTCAAGGGGAAAGATGTTTTCCTCCGGCAACCGCTGCGTGCTGCATCCATCGTCCCGCGGCGCTAGATATCTTAAGTCCCAATTCCCCGGGGGCAATTCGCCTCTTGGGCTCAAAGGCGGGACAATCTCCAGATGAAAAACGATTGCAACTCCGGCGGCTTTTTCCCTTTTTTTCCGGCTCTTTCCGGCGGCGATTGCCCACGCGGGGACAAGCCTCTGCGGCGTGTTGAGAAACGGTATCAACAACAAAGCTGCTTCCGGGGTCCGGGGAGGAAGAAAAAAATTTTTTGGATTTTTTTCTGGAACCGGGCCTATGCGGCAGCCACCGATTCATCCTGGCTTGGTTCCTGCTGGCCCAAACCACGCAGCCACCGCTCCCATTGCTCCAGGTGCCAGGGCAACCACCGCAGCCGAGTATAGGCCGCATGGCCCCACAGCCCCCGCAGCAGCCGCCGCTGGCTCTTGCCGTAGTCGATCACCAGCAGCCGCCCGGCCCGGGGCCAGTGGGAGCCCCGTACCAGGTTCTTCGGCCAGCGCCACCAGGAGTCGTCCCGGTCCAGCAGCCGCGACAAGGCCCCTTCGGCCCGCCACATCTTCCACGACAAGAACAGCCCCGGCGGGAAGTTCGAGCCCGAGGTGCCCAACTGCTGGATCACATCCCCGGCCCAAACACGCAGCGGCCCCAGTCCCACCCGGCGAAAGTCTTGCAAACTCTCCGGCTCTTCCCCCCGGGGCACGCGATAGAGCAAGTGCAACAACTGCCCGTGCACCGCTTGCGGCCAGGCGTAGCGGATCGGCGTGCCCAGCGTGACCAGCACGAGTCGCTTGAGCACCTCGTGGTCTTGGAGCAGTTTGCGGGCTTCTTGGGCCTGTTGCCACAAGTGGCGCAGGGCCGCTCCGCGGCGGTACAGCGGTTCCAGGGTTTGAAGCAGCCGTTCTGCTTGTTCCCCGCCTGCCAGCAACTGGCACAACACGGCCAGCACGTTTCCCCCGTGGCTGTGCCCCACCAGCAGCAGCTTCTGGGGGTGCAGGCGGCTTTGGGCGGCCAGCAGTGGCAGCAGTCGCAAGGCGGCGTCGGTCCGGGCCGTGTGGGTGTTTTCCCCACTCCAGCAGAAGCGATCCACCCGCAAGGGAACTTCCGCCTCTTGAATCGCCTGCTGCCAGAGCCGCAGCGTGCGCGGGGGGAAGTTGCCCCGGTCGCCGGTCAGCACGTCGCTAAAATACTTGATCGTGCGCCGCCAGGGGCGAGCCGCTGTGGCCGAAAACCGCTCCAGCAGCAAGCTCCACTGGCCCACGTCGTTCCCCAAAAACGTGCCGTGCACCAGCAACACGCTCCCTACCCCGGCTTCGACCAGCCCCTGGGATTGCCGCCGGAGTTGTTGTCCAAACTCCGGTTCGCTTTCCCGCGGCGGCGCGGGAGCACGGACGAATTGCCAGGCCGGAAGTCGGGTTGGGGTGGAACTGTCCATCGGAAAAGAGGGCTGATAAGGAGGAACGCATTGGCAGAAGGATTCAGCACGCTTTATTGTAGTCCGGGCGGTAGGGGACTCCGAGCGGTATTGTAGTCCGAGCGATTCGCCTGGGACCACCGGAATCTTAGGCGGGGAAGCTAGCGGGCGTATAACGGCAAATAAAGTACAGGAAGCCATCTTGACCGCAGGTGGCCGCTGGGGCGGGTTCTTGCAGCTGCGAGCCGTGGGCGTAGTACGTGTTTAGCGTGCCAGCATAAGACGGAGCATTCCCAGATCAAAAGCGTTGATTTTTGTCTGGCGAGCCCCGGGCGCAAGAACAATCGCCGAGTCTTGTTCACAACCGGCGAGCCGGGAGCGTAAGCTCCCGGTTGTTAAAACACAGCAACGGCCGATACGGTTCAAAACAACCGCATGCTCGACGATGCAGCTGGCCGAAGCTGCCACACCCGCGTTTCGATGCGATCTCACTTATCTACCGAACAAGCGCCGGAAAAATCCCCGCCGGCGGCGATAGGCAAACAGGGGTAGCTTGCCGTGGCGCTTCAGCTCCGTTCGGGGGCCGTATCGCCCCCAGCAGAACCCCATCCCCGGCGAGGCGTTCCGC
>JALSGI010000083.1 GCA_026982835.1 Planctomycetota bacterium
CCAAGGGCTTTCCGAAAGACGCAGGCTTTCAGCGCAAAAGAGATGCCCTTCGCAGGCGGGGCAGGGACCCGCGAAGGGCTGGGACGGGGATACCCGTTAGTTAGCTTCTGTTGTTTTGTTCTCCTCTTCCCTCCTCACTACACCCACATTCTAGCCTCAAAGGAAATTCCTGCAACCCCCTAATTAGGGTTATTTTCATTTTTTTTTCTTAGTCGCCCACCACGATCTTCGCCGAGGCGGCTACCAGCAAAAAGACCAGCACGGTAACGCACACGGCTCCCAGCACGGCGTCCATCGGCACCCCTTTTTCGTAAGTTTTGTTATTTAAGGAACTTATGTAAACCAGCTTCGCCTGGTTGCTGCACCACTCTTGGGGAAGCATGTCCCAATCCCCACGGGCTGTCAAGAGGGCAGGGAGGCAAGTAGGGCCACAAGAAAAAATTTTTTTCGCAAAAATTTTCTTGCGGGTCTTGCCCTGGGATTTCCGCTTGGCGGTTTCCGGAGGGGTGTGCCAAGGGGGCATTTGTCTTCGGCCAGCGAGCCGCACCCGCGGGTGTGCAGTTGTTCTCGTGCAGGGGTGGGAGAAACCTTTGGGAAGGGCTGTGCCGCCCCGGGCAGGCTCAGCCTCAGTCTCCGCACGGGCACTTGCCGGGCAGGTGGCCAAGGGCTGCGGGCTTTTTCCGGTGCATTGGCCCGCTACAGCATTTTGCAGCGGGTGCAGCAGGTTGCAGCAGCAAGGGATGGGGGGGACGGCTTTTGGGTGGCACTGATGCGTTTGACATAACTTATTTTTCCTCAATTGGTTACAACAGAAGACCAAAGAAAGAAGATGTCGCCGGCAGCAATGGCACTGGGTTTGCAACCACCGCGAAGAGTCTTGGCTTCGAGCAAGCGTGCCCGGCCAGGTCCGTAAACTTGACGGACCGCATGCCGTGAGTGAGACTGGCCCGCGGGGCCTCTGACGCTCCGGGAGCAGGGCGGTTTCGTTGCCCCTGGCTGCCCTGCTGTGCCGAGGTGGGCTCGGCACGTTAGAGGCCCCTTTTTTTGTCTTTCTTGCAAGAAACCGGCTGGGCCGATCGATTCTCTCCCGGGCTGTTTCCCGCAGGCTGCTACCGACAAGGGGTGCTCTGGGCTAGATTGACTCGGTACGGCCCTGGTTGCTGCAAAGGTGTTTCGATCCCGCTTGGTTTCGTACTGGATTTCATGGCCCACTCCCCCATCCGCTGGTCGGTGACTGCCACCGATTCCCGGACGCATGCCCGCTGCGGGGTGTTGACCACCGCCCGGGGCGAAGTGCGCACCCCGTGCTTCATGCCCGTGGGCACGCTGGGGGCGGTCAAGGGATTGGCTCCCGCGTGGGTTCGCCAGACCGGGGCCGAGATGATCCTGGCCAACACGTACCACCTGGCCTTGCGTCCCGGTGCGGAATTGGTGGCCCAACTGGGAGGAATCCATCGCTTCATGGGCTGGGAAGGTCCCATTCTGACCGACAGCGGCGGCTTCCAGATCTTCAGTCTCGCGCAGCGGGTGCAGTTGGACGATTCGGGCGTGGTGTTTCGCTCGCATGTGGACGGTGCCGTGGTGCGTTTGACTCCGGAGCGGGCCATTCGCATCCAGGAATTGCTGGGCAGCGACATCGCCATGGTGCTGGACCAGGTGGTGCCGCTGCCCAGCCCACCCCCGCTGGTGGAAGAAGCCATGCAGCGCACGCTCCGTTGGGCGGCTCGCTGCCGGGAGGCCCATTGCCGCAGCGACCAGGCCCTCTTCGGCATTGTGCAGGGGGGGCTGGACCTGGAACTGCGCCGCGGTTGCCTGCGGCAGCTGCAGCAGATCGGGTTCGACGGCTACGCCATCGGCGGGCTGAGCGTGGGAGAGCCGCCGCCGGAGATGTACCGCGTGCTGAAAGCCACCGTGCCCGAGATGCCCGAGGACAAGCCTCGTTACCTGATGGGGGTGGGTCGTCCGGAGGATCTGCTGGAGGCCATCGCTTGCGGGGTGGATCTGTTCGACTGCGTGATGCCCACCCGCAACGGCCGCAACGCGATGGCTTTCACCGCCCGGGGGCCTTTGCGCATCCGCAATCGGCGTTACCGGGACGATCCCCGCCCGCTGGAAGAAGCTTGCCCGTGCCTGGCCTGCCGGCACTCGCGAGCCTACCTGCGCCATCTGTTCCTGGCCCGCGACATGCTCGGCCCGGTGCTCCTCTCCCTGCACAACTTGACCTACTACCAGCGTCTGCTGGCAGGGGCGCGCCGGGCCATCCAACGCGGGGAGTACACTGTTTGGCACCGGGAGCAGCGCCGAAGCTGGGAGCAAGGGACGGGGGAGTGAGCCAGGTTTTTTGGCCATGTCACCGGAAAAGTTTTCCCAGAACATTCGGGGCATAACATCGTTCCGGCCCGCGGACACCAGCAGCAACTGCAAGCCGACGTGGTAGTTCTGCTGGAATGTGCACCGGGGGTTTTCCGATCTGACAAAGGCGTTGCGGACTCGCTTCCGGCAAGGGCCGTATCCAATCACCTAGCGCGACTTCCAAATGGCACAGTTGGGGGGGATGAGTATGCGTGGCGCATCCTCGACAGGACGAACCCCGGGGTTTGTGATCTTCTTGATTTGCGCCCTGGTAGCCGCTCCGGCCCTGGGGGCTGAACGTCCGGTGCGAACCATCCAAAAGCAAGCCCTCTCCCGGAGTGCCCGCCCGCAACGCAGCTCTCCTGCGGTTTCCTCCGAGCGGTTGCAGCATCTGGCCACCCGCATCGACAAGCTGCTGCAACACTACCAGCAGCGCCCTCTGAATACCCGGGATCACAACGCCTGGGAAGTGATGCACCAGGTGGTGGCTTTCGGGGTGAAGACGAAGGTGCGGGTAGGCGGTCCTCAGGGACCGGAACAACCGGCCATCGGCTGGCTGTGTTTCAACTATCCGTTCCGGGGGTATCGGATTCTGCAGATGCACAACGGCCTGCCCCTGGGTAACAAGGGCTACGGGGTGCAGGGACACCACGGCCAACTGCTGGCCATTCTGGCCCAAAGCCGCCTGCGTAAGGACTATCCGCTGCGGGTCGGGGGGCGCCAGTTCACGGTGGCCGATCTGATCGAGAACGAGAAGCGCACCTGCCGCACCGGGATGGAGTTGACGTTCAAGCTGATCGGGCTGTCGTACTACATTTCCACCGCGGAGAGCTGGCGGGCCGAAGACGGCCAGCGGTGGTCTATTGCGCGGCTTTTGCAGGAAGAAATCGACGCCCCCATTCACTCGGCCGCCTGCGGCGGGACGCACCGCTTGATGGGCTACGCCTATGCCGTGTGGAAGCGCCGCAAGGAAGGTTTGCCCCTGAACGGGCAGTTTTACCGGGCCGAAAAGTATCTGGCCGACTACCACCGCTGGGCGTTTCGCCTGCAAAATCCCGACGGTTCGTTCAGCTCCCAGTGGCTGCGCACCCGGGCCCACTCGGCCGATCCTCAGCGGCGGCTTCGTACCACGGGCCACATCCTGGAATGGCTGGTCTTCTCCCTGCCCCAGGAGGAACTGACCCGGCCGGAGATAGTCCGGGCCGTGGAGCACCTCGTCCGGCTGCTGGAACGGGACCCGGACTACGCTTGGGAGATCGGCCCCCTGGGGCACGCCCTGCACGCGCTTGCAATCTACCGGCAGCGAGTGTGGAAGCCGAAGGAATCGCCCTCGCCGAAGACCGGGCCGCTGGTGGCCCCGCAACCCCGTAACCCGCAAGGGGCCGGAGCCTCTTTTCCCGGGAAGCTGCCTGCCGCGGGGGCCGCAAGCCGCCGGAAAACCCCGGACGAAATCGAACTTCCCGTCCATGCCCAGGTCCGCCTCCGCCAGGCCACGCGGATCATGTTGCGGCGGATGCACTCCCAGGTGGCTCAGCCGCCCAAGGCTGCGGTTTCTTCCCCCGCTTCTTCTCCCCGGCAGGCACAAACCACCGGTCCGGTGCTGGTCGGCCCCCGCTAGCGTCCGGAGGGCGCTGCTACCGCTGCTAGCCTGGGGGGATGAACGTTCTCCAGCGGCGCTTCGTAGCAGCTCCAGAGCTTGGCGTCCGGTAGCGGTTGCTTGCCGGAACAAAAGGTCGAAAACCTCTGTTCGGCTCCTTTTGCCCAATCCGTACCACGCAAGCAACCGATACAGGGAGCAAGAGGGCTCTCTTCGTGTTCGATGGAAGGGCAAGGGAATGTTGGTGCGATGGTGCTTGCTGGTGTTGCTGGCCTGGGGAGTGGCCGTTGAAGCTAGGGCCACCGAGGCGATCCGCTGGGCGGCCGACGTGCCGCAGGCTCGCCAGGAGGCGGCCCGAACCGGACGCCTGGTGCTGCTGCACTTTTGGGCTCCTTGGTGCGGCCCTTGTCGGCGGCTGGAAAAGACCGTGTTTGTTCGCCCTTCGGTGGCCCGCACGCTGGAAAGCCGCTTCGTGGCCGTGAAGGTGAACGTGGACCAACAACCTGCCCTGGCCCGTAAATACGGCGTGCAGCAAATCCCCTGCGACGTGGTGATCACTCCCAGCGGGCAAGTGGTGGGCAAGACGATCAGCCCGGCTTCCGCCCAGGCCTACAGCAGCAAGCTGCTGCAAATCGCCCGGCGAGCACTCCCTCAGCCGCCGACCAGCTACCTGGCCCGAACACCCGGAGCCGCTGCCAGGCCGCCCCAGGTCACCGCTCCGGCACCATCGCCCCGGCGGGCCGCAAGCGTTCCCTCCCCGCCCCCCTCAGCCCCCAAGGCGGCTCCTCCCGCAGTGCCGTCCCGCCCCCGGTATGCCCAGAAGACTGCTAGCCCTCCTGCCGGGCCGGTGTGGCCCGGCGCGGCCACTCCCCGGCCCCGGTTCCCCTGGCCGCTGGCCCTGGACGGATACTGCGTGGTGACGCTGGTGGAGCAAGGGCGGTGGGTGCGCGGCAATCCGCGGTTTGGGATCCGACATCGCGGCCAGCTTTACCTGTTTGCCGGGCCGCAACAGAAGGACCGCTTCTGGCAGAATCCGGAGGGCTACGCCCCGGTCCTTTCCGGCTACGATGTGGTGATGTACCTGGAGCAGGGACAGTTGGTGCCGGGCAAGCGACGGCACGGGGTGTTTTACCAGGGTCGCATCTACCTGTTCGCCAATGAGCTTTCGCTGCGCAAGTTCGAGCAGCAGCCGGAACGCTACGCCCCGGAGGTGCTTCGCCGCGTGGCGATGATGGACCAGTGGAGCCGCTCGCGGCAGTAGGCAGCAAGAGTTGAGGCAGGGGGGTTTTCTCCGCCCCGCTACGGCAGCACCCGCATGCGGCGGATACGCACCGGCTGGATCGGCACGCCGGGCAAGGTTTCCGTGACCAGGCTCGCCTGATTGACTTGTTGCCCCGCCGGAGCCGGGCGTTGCACTTGTTGCTCCTTGGTGGGCACCTTGGCGATCCGGTCCACCACGTCCATCCCCTGGATCACCCGGCCAAACACGCAGTAGCCGAACTTTTCCGGCTCCCGCCCCTGGTGGTCCAGTTGCGGATTGTCGGCCACGTTGATGAAGAACTGGCAGCAGCCGCTGTCGATGACGCGGGGATCGCGGGCCAGGGCCACTGTGCCGCGGCGATTGCTCAGCCCGTTGTCGGCCTCGTTCCGCACGGGCACCCCGCTGGGTTTTTCTTTCAGCTCCGGCGTGTAGCCGCCGCCGAGGATCACGTAGTCGGGAAACACCTGGTGGAACACCGTGCCGTCGTAGTAACCCTGCTTGACGTAGCGGAGGAAGTTTTCCACGGTCAGTGGGGCTTTTTCCGGGTCCAGCTCCAGCACGATCCGCCCCAGGTCGGTGAGAATCTCCACCCGGGGCTTGCCCGGCGGCGAGGATTGCCTCTGCGGGGAAGTTTGGGAATCGGGGGTTTTCTTCAAAGAGGGGGACGGCCCTTTGGACGGGCCGGCGTCGTCCCGGGCGGCCGTGGCGGAGGCTTCCCCGGAGGAGGCATCCTGCACCGGGGGTGAATCCGATCCCCCGCATCCGGCCGCA
>JALSGI010000084.1 GCA_026982835.1 Planctomycetota bacterium
GCTTGGAGACGTGGAGGCTTGGGGGCTTGGAGGCGTGGCGAGCCGCCGGCGTGAGCCGGCGGTTGAACGGCGAGCCGCCGGCTTCAGCTGGCGGAGGGCCTGGAGGCGTGGGGGCTTGGCGAGCCCCGCGCCGGCAGACGGCGGTTGGCGAGCTTGAGCCGAGCAAGTACAACAAGCGGGGATACACCTCCTTGCTGTAAAAGCTTGTAAAAGCATGAGCCACACTCCCACTCAAGACCGATCCGGCCTGCCGCTTGCCGGAGCGGCGGCGGTGGTCACCGGGGCGGCCTCGGGCATCGGACAGGCCATCGCCTGCGAGCTGGCCGCCGCCGGGGCCGATGTGCTGGTGCACACCCGGGCCAATCGCTCCGGCGGGGAGCACACCGTGCAGCTTGTGCAACAACAGGGCCGCCAGGCGACGCTCTGGCTGGGCGACCTGGCCGACCCCCGCGTGCAAGACCAGTTGGTCCAGGCCGCCTTCGACTGGAAGCCGGTGCAGATATGGATCAATAACGCCGGGGCCGATGTGCTGACCGGCCCGCGGCGGCAATGGTCCTTTGAGGAAAAACTCCAACACTTGTGGCAAGTGGACGTGGTGGCCACCGTGCGGCTGACCCGAGCCGCCGGTGCTCGCATGAAACAACGGGGCCGGGGGGTCGTGCTCAACATCGGCTGGGACCAGGCCGCTACGGGCATGGCCGGCGACAGCGGCGAGCTGTTTGCCACGGTCAAGGGGGCCGTAATGGCCTTTACCCGCAGTGCGGCCATGAGCCTGGCCCCGCAGGTGCGGGTCAACTGCCTGGCCCCGGGCTGGATTCGCACCGCTTGGGGCGAGCAGGCCTCGGAGTTCTGGCAGCAGCGAGCCCAACAGGAGTGCTTGCTCCAGCGTTGGGGCACGCCGGAGGACGTGGCCCGCGTGGCCCGCTTCCTCGTCTCCCCCGAGGCCCAGTTCATCAACGCCCAGGTGATCGCGGTCAACGGCGGTTTTCGTCCTCACTTTTCAGCTTCCCCGGGTCAGTCATGACGCGGCGTCATATTCACTTTGTCACCGGCCGCCTGGCCGCCCAGGCCTTGGAAGAAGTGGTGGCCCAGCTGGCCCCCAAGGTCCCCTTCGACTATTCGATCCAGGTGCTCAATATCACGGTGGCCGCGTTGATGACCACGCCCTGGGTGGCCCGACGCATCGCCCCCCCCAAGCAAGCCACCGAAGTGCTACTGCCCGGCTACTGCCAGGGCGAGCTGAAGGTGGTGGAGGAGGCCACCGGGCTGCCCGTAGCCCGCGGCCCCAAGGACCTGCGGCAACTGCCCGAGTTCTTCGGCCGCCAAGCATCCGAGGACTACGGCTCCTGGGACATTCAGATCCTGGCCGAGATCAACTACGCCCCCCGGCTCTCCGTGCAGGAGGTGGTGCAACAGGCCCGGCAGCTTGCCCGCCAGGGAGCCGACCTGATCGACCTGGGCACCGATCCGGGGCAGCTCTGGACCGACGTGGACCGGTACGTGCGGGCACTGCGGGACCAGGGGCTGCGGGTTTCCATTGATTCGTTCGATCCCCGCGAGATCGAACCGGCCGTGCGTGCCGGGGCCGAGCTGGTGCTTTCGGTCAACAAAACCAACTTGGCGGCAGCCCCCGACTGGGGCGTGGAAGTGGTGGTGGTGCCCGATGAGCCCGGCTCGCTTGCCGGGCTGGAGCGTTCGCTGGAATACCTTTCGGCGCGCGGCGTACCCGTGCGGCTGGATCCGATTCTAGAGCCGATCGGCTTCGGCTTTGCCGACAGCCTGCGCCGCTACTGGGAAGTGCGCCGCCGCTGGCCCGAGGTGGAAATGCTCATGGGCATCGGCAACCTGACCGAGCTGACCGACGCGGACTCCGCGGGCGTGAACGTGCTGCTGTTGGGCTTTTGCCAGGAGCTTGGCATCCGCAGCGTGCTCACCACGCAGGTGATTCCCTGGGCGCAAAGCTCGGTCCGCGAGTGCCACCTGGCCCGGCGGCTGGTCCACTACGCCGTCACGCGCCGCACGCTGCCCAAGCGGCTGGAGCCACAGTTGGTGCTGCTGCGCGATACCAGCTACGTGCCGCCGGAGCCGGAGCACCTGGAACAACTGGCCCGGCAACTCCGCGATCCCAACTACCGCATCTTCGCCCGGCCCGAGGGGATTCACCTGGTAAGTGCCGGGCTGCACCTGGTGGACGACGATCCGTTCGTACTGTTTGAGAAGCTGCTGGCCACCGGGCCGAAGAACCTGGACCCCTCGCACGCCTTCTACCTGGGCTACGAGATGGCCAAGGCCCAGACGGCACGCACCCTGGGCAAAAACTACCACCAGGACGAATCGCTGGACTGGGGGTTTTTGACCCGCCCCGAGGTCTCGCACCAGGAGCGCAAAAAACGCCAGCGTCCCATGGCAAATGGCAAGCCGCAAGCCGCCGGCGGCGAGCCACCGACTTGAGTCGGCGGAGGGCCTGGAGGCTTGAGGGCTTGGAGGAAACAGAGCCTCGCACGTCAGTGCGGGGAGCGGCAGGGCCGCAGCCACTGGGAGCTTCCGCTCCGGAGGTCTTGGGTCGTGGGTCTTGGGTCTTGGGCGGGTGCTTCCGCACCGGAGCGAGAAAGAGCTTCAACTTGCCCAACAAGAGCCCCCCGCGTCAGCGGGGGGAGAGACAGAATCGGCTTGCGCCGTGCGGCCTGCGCCGTGCGCCGGTGCTTCCGCACCGAGGTCTTGGGTCTTGCGGCGGTGCTTCCGCACCGGGCAGGAAACAAGCGTTAACTCGCACTGCCAAGAGCCCCCCGCGTCAGCGGGGGGAGAGACAGAATCGGCTTGCGCCATGCGGCCTGCGGCTTGCGCGGGAGCTTCCGCTCCGGAGGTCTTGGGTCTTGGGCGGGTGCTTCCGCACCGGGCAGGAAACAAGCGTTAACTCGCACTGCCAAGAGCCCCCCGCGTAAGCGGGGGGAGAGACAGAATCGGCTTGCGCCGTGCGGCCTGCGGCTTGCGCTGGAGCTTCCGCTCCGGGCAAGAATAAAACGTGCTTTGTGAAAAACAACGCGCCTGGTGGATCTACGATTCTTGCAACGGCGAGCCGCCGGCGTAAGCCGGCGGTTGAACGGCGAGCCGCCAGCTTCAGCTGGCGGAGCACCGGCGAGCCGCGCACCTTCAGCCGGCGGTTCTGCGGCGAGCCGGAAGCGTAAGCTCCCAGAGGGCCCCCGGGGATTGACACCCGGCACCGGGGAGGAACAATGGGCAACAGAGCCGGAGTGGCGGAATTGGCAGACGCGCCGGACTCAAAATCCGGTGGGGCTCACCCCCCGTGTGGGTTCGACTCCCACCTCCGGCACTGGGAGCCAGCGCGGTATTCAAAACGTGGCTCTTCAGGCGGCGGAAGCCGGGCACGTGTTTAGCAGCCCGTTGAAAAAGTCCATTTGAAATGAAAACGCGTTATAAGATTTCCCTGCACATCCTGAAAAAAGCGGCTCGGCCGTGACCTCGCCCTCCCAAACTTGTGTTTTTCAACGGGCTGTTAGCCGGCTAGCACGTGGACGTCTCTTCCGCCCCAAGCGAGCCGCCAGCTTCTCAGCTGGCGGAGAAAAATAACGCAATGCACTTATCCGGCTCTCCCCGGGCTAAAGCCCGGGGCTCGCCAACCGCGTGCTGACGCACGCGGCTCGCCGGAGAAACATCGACTCGTTTTTGCTCTGGAAACGCTTCGTCTTATGCTGGCACGCTAAACACGTACAAAGCCGGGGGCTCACCAAAGCGATAAAAAACGCCGACTCACACACCAAACGGCCAGCCGCTGGCCTCAGCCGGCGGTTTTCCAGCGAGCCGGGAGCGTAAGCTCCCGGAGGACGGCACGGCCGTCGGCGACTGGGAGCTGCCGCTCCGATGCAAGAAAAACCAACAACAGTGAGCCGGGAGCACTAGCTCCCGGAACCAGTTGGACCTCAACCGGCGAAAAACAGTTCCCGGCGAGTTACTCGGAAGGGCTATTTACCCACTCGTCCCGGCCGGAAAGGCCACCTCCGCAGCGCCCCCTTCCCAACGAACCCCCGAGACGGCCTCCACGGCGGCGGACCAGTGCGGGCCCGAAGAACGCCGCTCGGGCGGGTCGGCCCGGTGGGAACCAAGCTGCTGGGAAGGAGCTTGTTGCAAGGCGGAAGTTTGCCGCTCTGCGGAGGACTTCGGCGGCG
>JALSGI010000085.1 GCA_026982835.1 Planctomycetota bacterium
CACGCCCAACAACAATCCGGCCGCCGAACCGGCCAGGGCGGGCCAGGCGATCCCCCAAAATTGCTCCCGAGCTCCCCAGTGCGCCCAGGCGGCCAGCACGCCGCCCAAGGAAAAGAACATGGCGGCCAGGTAGATGAGCAGCTCGCCCAGGTGCCGAGCAGCCGTTTGGGCGGGGGTGGACTGCACCGCCGGGGAAGCTTGTTCCAAGGGGGGCTTGGCCGGGGGGGCTTGCCGGCCCTGGGGGCCACGCAGGGCCACGCTCTGGGCGTCCCAACGCAGGTAACCCTCGCTGGCCCATAGCCACTGCCAGTCTTCCGGCTCCTGTTGCAAGGCGGTCTGGATCGCCTCCAGCTGGCAGCGGGTCTGGAGCAGATCGACTTCCAGGGCCTCCAGCTCGTGGCGGAGCCGCTCCGCAGAGCTTGCAGGCAAGCCGGCGGATGTTCCCGCTTCCAGGGATTGCGAAGCCTGCGGCAGGTGTTCCGGGGCGGACAGCACCGCCTGGCAGCGGCTGCAGCGGACATTCGATCCGTCGGGCAGCACGGGAACATCCTGCATGCACTGCGCGCACCACATAGTATCGGCCGCAAATAAGGGAAAGCGTGTTGGGGCATCAGAGCATATCGGCACCCAGGGGGGAAGACTGTAATCGTTTGGCAAACTTTGCTGGATCGGCAGACCTTGCGCACAAAGAAGCACGGCCCCCCAGGGGCAAGGGGGCCGTGCCGGGGCAAAGAGGGCAGAAAGGGGGGGCTAGTCGAGGAATCCGGCCAGCTCCTGGCTGCGGCTGGGCTGCTGGAGCTTGCGTACCGCCTTGGCTTCGATCTGGCGGATGCGTTCGCGGGTCACCTTGAAAATGGTGCCCACCTCCTCCAGCGTGTAGCTGTAGCCGTCGCCCAGCCCGTAGCGGAGCTTGATGATCTCCCGCTCGCGGTAGCTCAAGGTCTTGAGCACCTTGTTGATCCGCTCCTTGAGCATGTCCTGGGTGGCTCCCTGGACCGGGTTTTCGGCTTCCTGGTCCGGGAGCAGATCGCCAAATTGGCTGTCTTCGCTGTTGCCCACCGGACGGTCGAGGCTAATCGGGTAGCGGTTCATGGCCATCACCCGCCGGGTTTCTTCCACGGGGGTGCCGGCCGCCTCGGCGATCTCCTCGATGGTGGGCTCGCGGCCGAATTCCTGATAGAGTCTGCGGGCCACGTTGCGCACCTTGGACATGGTTTCGACCATGTGCACCGGGATGCGGATCGTGCGGCTCTGGTCGGCCACGGCCCGGGTGATTGCCTGCCGAATCCACCACGTGGCATAGGTACAGAACTTGAAGCCGCGGCGGTACTCGAACTTGTCCACCGCCCGCATCAATCCCGCGTTCCCCTCCTGGATCAAGTCCAGGAAGCTCAAGCCGCGGTTGCGATACTTCTTGGCAATCGAGACCACCAGTCGCAGATTGCCCTCGGAGAGCCCGCGTTTGGCTTCCTGGTACTCGGCGTAGGCTTTCTTCAGGTACTGCACCCGGCGGCGCAAGCTGGTGGGGGTCTCTTGCAGCATTTGCAGGATGGAGCGGTACTGGTCCAGCAAGGGCTTGCGTTGCTGGGGAGGGACCTTGAGCCGTTTCATTTCAGCCAGTTGGCGTTTCAGCTCGTCCACCTGGCGGCTGAACCCTTCCAGGGCATCGATCAGGTTCTCGATCCGCTGGGTGCGCAGGCCCAACTCCTCCACCAGCCGCACGGCCCGCGCCCGACGACGCCCCAATCGCTGCCAGGCGGCCAGGCGTTGGGCCTTGCGAGCCTTTTTGGAAGTGGCCAGGCGATAGTCGCGCTTGTTGCGCCGCAGCAGGGCTTGGAGAGTACGCAGGTTGTGAGGGAGGCGCTGGAGTATCTGGTCTTTTTCCAGGCGGTCGGTTACCGACACCTGCACGGTGCGATCAAAGGGCAACTCGTTTTTGTGCACCCGCACCAGCGTCCGCACCGCTTGCTGAAGCACCCAATCGCACTCCAGCAGCTTGCGTCGGAAGCGGGCGCGGGACATTTCGATCTGGCGGGCCAGGGAGATTTCCTGTTCCCGGGTCAGCAGCGGAATTTCGCCCATTTGGGTCAGGTACATCCGCACCGGGTCGTCGGACCAGGTTTCGTTGTCGTCGGCCAGGAGCTCTTCGGTCTCGGCGGCCGCTTCGTTGAGGTCCACCGGTGTGGGCTCATCCACGGGCAGGTCGTCTTCCAGCTCGTCCAGCTCCTCGACCTCGGCCAGTTCTTCGACCACTTCTTCCGGACTGGGAGAGTGATCGTCTTCCAATTCCTCCAACAGTGGATTGTACATGGGCACCAGCTCTCCGCCTTGGGGAGGACAGTTGGCTGCCGGACGGGTGCGGCCTGAAGCCCCGCACCAAGGCACAGGCGCCCAGGTTGCAGCCGACCGGCATTCAGGACACCATCAAACCCGACATCCACGGCCTTCGGCTCCGGGATGCGAAGGCCCTTTCTACCAGGATTGTAACACCGCGGACAGCAGGTGCTCGCCGCAAGTGACCAAATGGCAATAAATTACGGTGACGAAACCTTTATCGCTCCCGAACACTTTCCCTGGGTTCACCAGCTTCCGGCGGGAGGCTGCTGACCGGCGGTGTCCTCCTCAGCGTGTGCACGCGCAATCCCGGCGGACCGGAAAAACTTTCTCCACAGCGATGCTCTTTGTTGGCGCAAAAGATCCTCCTTGGCCGTCGTGCCCCAACTCGCCCAAGGAAAGCAGCAGGATGGACAGTTCCCTGAGAGTCATGCCAGTCGGGGGAACGGGAAACTGCATGGTCCGGCATGTCGCACTAAGCGGGGCGGGGCCAAGGGGCGCGTCCAAACGACGCCCATTTTCGCCAAGAGCCGTAGATCCGGTACCGCCTTAGTCCGATCAATTCTAATCAGCCCAACCGATTCGTCCAGTACACCTTAGGCGGAAAAAACCAATTCTGCCCCCGCGGATCATCCCTGGGCGCCCCCCAAGAGGGGGGGTTCAAGCGGGTTGCTCGCCCACGTGCTCGATCAGCATGGCTACCGCGTTGCCTCCGCCCAGACACAAAGCCGCAATGCCGAATTGCTTGTTGTACCGGGCCAGGGCGTGCATCAGCGTCACCAGCACCCGGGTGCCGCTGGCCCCGATCGGGTGGCCCAGGGCCACCGCTCCCCCGTGGACGTTCACCTTCTGCGCATCCAGCGGGAGCTGCTTCAAGCAGGCCAGCATCTGGGCGGCAAAGGCTTCGTTCAGTTCCACCAGGTCCACCTGCTCCAGGGGCATTCCGGCCTTTTGGACCACGCGGCGGATCGCCTCCACCGGGGCGGTGAACAGCTCCCGCGGCTCCCCGCCGCTGGTAGCCGTCGCCACCACGCGACAGGTAAGTGGAGAGGCGACCCGGCGAGCCACTTCCCGGTCGGCCACCACCACCGCCGCCGCCCCGTCGCTCAGCTGCGAAGCGTTCCCTGCGGTCACACTCCCTTGCGGATCGAACACCGGTCGCAGCCGGGCCAGGGTTTCGGGGGTGGTGTCGGCTCGGGGGCCTTCGTCCCGGGCAAGCAGGATTTTTTCGGGACACTTGGGATTGGGCACCGGCACCACCTCGGCCTGGAAGGCCCCTTGCTCCCAGGCGGCCACGGCCCGACGGTGACTTTCGGCCGCAAAGTGGTCTTGTTCCTGGCGCGTGATCTGATGTTTGCGGGCGGTGTACTCGGCCACCTGGCCCATCGCCTGGTCCTCAAACGCGCACCACAGTCCGTCGTGCAGCATGTGGTCCAGGGCCCGCTGGTGGCCGAACTTCCACCCCTGCCGCACACGGGGGAGCAGAAACGGGGCCTGGCTCATCGACTCCATGCCGGCGGCCACCACCACCGCGGCGTCCCCGCAACGCACCGCCTGGGCAGCCAGCATGGCGGCCTTCAGCCCCGAGCCGCACACCTTGTTCACCGTCACGGCGGCCACCGTCGGCGGAAGCCCCGCTCCCAGGGCCGCCTGCCGGGCCGGGGCCTGCCCCACCCCCGCTGAAAGCACCTCCCCGGCGATCACCTCTTCCACCTCATCGGGGGCCAGGTGCAACTGCTCCAGGAGCTGGCCGATGGCCAGTGCGGCCAGTTGCGGAGCCGGCACCGACGCCAGCCCGCCAAGAAACTTACCCACCGGAGTACGTAACCCGCCAAGCAGATAAGCCTCGTTCATGGCAAGACCTCCCTAGCCAAAGCCGCCGCTGTCGCTCATTGTAGAACAAAAGCGCTTCTGCGGCGTACCTGTTTAGCCAGCTAGCACCTTGTTGCTCCAACGCTTCCGCACGAGACGGAAATAAGCGTTTATTCTTGCCAATGGCAAGCCGCTGGCTTGGAGCCACCGGAGGCGGCGCACGCCGCAGCAACCGGGAGCCTCCGCTCCAGTCCAAGAACAAACGTCAAACAGGCAAAATCGGCGAGCCGGGAGCTTCAGCTCCCGGAGGCATAAGCAAAAGCACTTCTTCAGCTCTCCCCGGACTGAAGTCCGGGGCTCGCCAGACAAAAATCGATACTTTTTTGCTCCGGAAACGCTCCGTCTTGGGCTTGCACGCTAAACACGTACTCCGGTGGCAGGCAGGTGCCGCAGCTCAAGAACCAAGCGAGCCGGCCAGTTGGATCGCCTGGTGGATCAGCCGTTGGGCTTTTTGCTCCGTGGTTGCTTCGGCAATCAGTCGCACCACCGGCTCGGTGTTGCTGGGGCGCACCAGCAGCCACGCCTCGGGCCAGTCCAGCCGCAGTCCATCGGGACGGCTCGCCTTGGCGTCGGCAAAGTGCTCCTGCAACCGCCGGTAGAACTGCGGCAGGTGCTCGCCGGGCAGGGGGAGCACCTGCTTGACCATGAACGAAGGGGGCAACTCTCTTTTGAGTTCCGAGAGGCTTTGCCCGCGGGCAGCCAGCAAGTCGAGCACCTGGGCCATCCCGACCAAGGCATCGCGCACCAGGCCCACCCGGGGATCGATCGGGCCGCCGTTTCCCTCCCCGCCGTAAACAGCTCCCACGCGGAGCATCCCTTGCACCACGTGGGCCTCGCCCACAGGGGTGATCTCCAGCGGCACGCCGTATTGCTGGGCCAGGTGTCGTATGAGCCGAGAAGTGGCGCAGTTGGTGGCCAGGGGCCCGGGTTGCTGTGCCAGGCGGTGCCAGGCACACAGGGCCAGCGTATATTCTTCGCCCAGGTACTGCCCCCCTTCGTCGAGCAAGGCCAGGCGGTCGGCGTCCGGGTCCAGGCAGAAGCCCACGTGGCACCCGTTCTCCACCACCTGCGGCCCCAACTGGTACAGGTTGGCTTCCACGGGTTCGGCCCCGTGAGCGAACCGGCCTGTGGGCTCCACCGCCAAGGGAACGACCTGGCAGCCCAGCGCTTCCAGCAGCTCCAGCGTCGCGGGGCCTCCGGCCCCGGCGTTGGCATCCAGCAGCACGCGAAACCGCCGCTGGCGGATGCGATCGACGTCCACCGTGGTCAGCACGCGGTGCAGGTGTTCCTGCCAGGGGGTATCGCACGGGAGCAGCTTTCCGGTGCGTTGGGCGTTGCTCCAGGCGAAGTGGTGCTGCTCGTAGAGTTGCTTGACCTGCCGGCCTTCTTCGGCGGTGAGCACGCGGCCTTGGCCGGTGGCCGGCTCACGGACAAACAGCTTCAGTCCGTTGTATTCCGGCGGATTGTGGCTGGCCGTGACCATCACGCCCCCGGAGGACTGCAAGGAATCGACCAGCACGCCCAGAGTCGGAGTGGGAACGATGTCTGCGGGGATCACGTCGTGTCCGGTGGCCAGCAAGGCGGCCGAGGCAGCTTGGGCCAACATGGTGCCCGAGGGACGCGCGTCGCGCCCCAGCACCACCGGCCCCGGGGGAAGCCAGGTGCCGAAAGCGGCCAGGTAGGCGAGGACCTGGTCGGCGGTGAGGCTGGATCCCACGACTCCCCGGTAACCGGAAACGGTCACCAGCGCACGGTTTTCCGAAGTGGCCTCGGCGGCAGAAGGGTTGCTCATGGGGTTTGCATTCCGTGTGTGGGCGGAACAAGAGGGCCGCTTGGGGTCCTTTTTCCGGCACGGCCTCCCGGGGAGTCAAGAGCAGCTCGGGCCAGGGCATTGCCCCTGCTGGCGAGAACCACAAAAAAACCGCCCAGGCGGAAGAACCTAGGCGGTTGGAGGCAGTTGTCCGCGTCAGGAGTCAGCGACTCCCTGGGCTCTTACCGGCGGACGACCCGGCTGGCGGGACGCACCCAGCTGTGGCGGCTGGCGGCGGCCGAGGAGTCGGTCATCGGAGCCGGGGGCACCGGGGCCGCTTCCTGAGGAGCGGCTTGGGCCGGGGCGGCCGCGCCGTCGCAGCAGCTGGTTTGGTGACAGCAGCGTTTCTTCTTGCAGCAACGGCTGCCAAACAGGGTGTCCAAGAGAGTGCGGCGGCAGCAGCGTTTCTTACGATGGCAGCAGGAAGGCTTTTCGCAGCACTTCGGCTCGGGAGCACAACACTTGGGTTCTGGCTCGCAGCACTTCGGCTCGGGCTTTTCGCAGCAAGCCACTTCCTGCTCGCAGCAGGCCTTCTTGCCGCAACGGTGGCAGGGGAACAACCGCTTCAGGCCATCCAGCAAGCCGCAGTGTTTCTTGCAGCAGGAAGGCTTCTCGCAGCATTGCGGTTCCGGCTCGCAGCATTGCGGTTCCGGCTCGCAGCACTGCGGTTCCGGTTCGCAACAGCTGGGAGGAGCCGGCTCGCAGCAGGTCGGCTCCGGCTCGCAGCAGCCGCCGCCGGTGCCCAGCAACTGGTCCAGCAATCCGAAAGCGTAGCTCTGGCTACACAGCCCGATGCTCAATACGACCGTTCCTAAAAAGACTTTCCACTTCATGGAACCACGTCTCCTGTCCATGGAACTGCGGTTGCACGTCCCCACGCCTTGAACCCACGACGGTACCGGTGTGTGTAGATTCCCACCTGGCGTTGCCTGCGGGTCCAAGACGTACCCGTTCAACTCAGTTCACAGGTACTCGTAGGGCCAGGTCCGTCGAGCCTCCCGCAGACTCGATTTCAACCGCCTCGGAACTCCTGGCTTCCTCTTGCACGCTTGGCGTAGCGTTCGGCCACCTTGGGGCAACCGAGTCGTTCTTGGATATCGGCTGTGCTGGCAGAGTGCCTTGAGAGCCGCAAGCCAGTTTTCTCTAAATGGTTTCCGTTCCCAATTGCACCAAACTTGCCATCTCGGAAAGGGGGTCCGATCAGGGAAACTATACGGGCTCCAGCAGCGGTGCCAACCTCTGCGCAACCTACAATGCCGCAGGCACATCGCGCCGCTGTAACGCCCAAAAGGCCAGGAGAAGAAACGCGGCCCCCAATCCCACCAACGGCAGGGTGTACTTGGCACACTCCCACCAGGGATGCTCCTGGTGGACCAGCCACGCCGGCTCGAACGCCCCAAAAAACGTTAGCCCGGCCAGCCATTTCCAGGGGCTCATCCGCGCCACCACCTTCAGGATCAACTGCACGGCATACACCGCTCCCACCACTCCCACGGTATAACGCCGATAGCGCCCCGCGGCCGAAACCAGCACCGTGAACGCATAAAGAAAAAACGTCACGCCCCAGGTGTTGACCACCGCGGGCAGAAAAGTTCCGGGGCGGATCGTCTCGCCCAGGTCGATCCACCACAGCCCCAGCAGCGTGCCAACCCAACCAGCCCCTACCACCAGCATCGACCAGGCACAGGCTACCGCGATCTGTGCGGCCAGGAATCCGCAACGTGAAACTCCAGCCGTGAGCAGCCACTCCAGCTCGCCGCGGTCCAGGGGGCCACTGACGGCATCGGAGCCCCGGGCCACGGCCCAGGCCGAAAACAACAACACCGGCACCGCGTCCATCCAGGCCAAGGAGACCATTCCCCGGGAGGTGGTCACTTGTTCCAGCGGGATGGGGAGCAAGTTCTGCAGGGGGAGGCGCAGGCCAAACCGCAAGAACGTCCCCAGATAGCCCAGATCCACCAGGCTCACCATCCACACAAACAACAAGTGGTAGGCCAGCAGCAGCGTGGCCATGCCCGTGCCCAAGGGCCAGTTCTCCCGCCAGGCGTGTCGCCACAGGGCCGCGTTCATGTCTTCTCCTGCCGGATGACTTGGCGATACAACTGTTCCAGGGCCAGCGGCTGCACTTGCACTTCCTCCACCGGCAGTGTGGCCAGCCAACGGAGCAGCTCCGGCTGGAGCCGAGGCACCTCCAACTCCCACTGCCGGCTACCGCGGCGACGCAAGGGACATTCCGGCGGAGGCCGAAGCGTCTGGTTGGCCCCTGCCGCGAGGCGTAACCGGATGCGGTAGCTGCGCCGCGACTGTTCCAGTGCTCCCACGTAACGCAATCGCCCCTGGTAGAGAATGGCCACCCGATCCGACACCTGCTCCACCTCGCTCAGCACGTGCGAGGAAAACACCACGGCTTTTCCTTCGCTGCGGAGCCCGCGCAGGTAGTGGAGCACCTGGGCTCGGGCGTCCGGGTCCAGGTTGGCCGTGGGCTCATCCAGCACCAGCAGCGGCACATTCAGCGAGCAGACATGGGCCAGGGCCAGCTTTTGCCGCATGCCGCTGGAGGCCCGATCCACACGGCACGAAAGGTCCAACTCCCACCGCCGGGCCAGCTCCACGGCCGCCGCGACATTCCCCCGGGGGTGGAGTTTCCCCAGCAACTCCAACACCGCCTGGCCGCTCATGCGGCGAAACAACCGCACTTCCCCGGGCAGGTAGCCCAAGTGGCGATGCACCGCGGCGGCCTGGTACCAGCAGTCAAGACCTGCGATACGCGCTTGGCCCCGGCTGGGGCGGATCAGCCCGGCCCATATCCGCAGCAGCGTCGTTTTGCCCGCCCCATTGGGCCCCAACAGCCCCAACACCTCCCCCGGATGCACCTCCAGCGTGCAATCCTCCAGGGCCGTCAACGTGCCGTAGCACTTGGCCAGTTCGTGGGTGCAGGCGATCGGCTCGGACATGGCAAGGGGGAGCGGTTGTTGAAGCAGTCCGGGACGCCGTGCCCTGGCGGGCATCACTTCCCAATACAAAAGCGGCTGAAGATGCGGTCCAGAATATCCTCGGTATAAACGGTGCCCAAGACCTGCCCCAGCCAGTCCGCACCGCTGCGAAGCGCGGCGGCCACCAGCTCCTCCGGCTCCCGGGCCTGGACCAGCCGCAGGGCTTCTTCCAGCGACTGCACGGCCCCACCAAGAGCTTCTGCTCCGCGGGCGGCCGTGGCCGGGATCACCGACGCGGTGGAGGAGCCAAGACCGCGCAGCTTTTCCACCACACCGCGACGCAGCTCCCCCAGGCCCTCCCCGGTGCGGCTGCTGGTAACAAGAACGGGCATCTGGGCTGCAAGCCCCGGGGGACGAGACGGCCGGCGGGGGACCAGGTCGGCCTTGGTCCAGACGACGATGGCCTGGGAGCCTAAGCGGGAGAGTTGCTCCTGTTCCCAGGCGTTGGGCGTGCGCGTGCTGTCCAGGCAAAACAGCACCAGGTCGGCCTGTTCTTGCTGCTGCCGGGCCAGATGCTGGGCCTGGCCCTCGACGCCGCCCTGCTTTTCCGTAGAAACCGCCTCGGCCCCGGCCGTGTCCACCAGCGCAAGGGGCATCCCCCCCCAGAGCAGCTCGGCCTGCAAGTAATCCCGCGTGGTCCCCGGCGTGGGGGAAACCAGCACCGCTTGCCCGGTCAGCGCGGCAAACAGGCTGCTTTTGCCCACGTTGGGGCTGCCGCAAAGCACCACGCGCCATCGGCTCTCGGCCCGGCGACGCTGCTGAAACTGCCGCTGCAACTGCTGCAGCTGGTCCAGCAGGCGGTCAAGCTGCCGGGCCAGCTCCTCGGGGGAGATGAACTGGATGTCCTCCTCGACGAAATCCAGTCCCGCTTCCACATGGGCCAGCAGCTCCAGCAGTTCCTCCTGCACCGGAAGGAGCAAACGCCCCACCCCGCCGGCCAGTTGATCAAGGGCGGTCTGGAGCTCCTGGGGGTCTTGGGCTTGGATGACCCCCAGTACGGCTTCGGCCTGGGCCAGATCGAGCCGCCCAGAGAGAAACGCCCGCAGGGTGAACTCGCCGGGGGCGGCCGGGCGTGCCCCGGCCCGGCACAACTGCTCCAGCACGGCCTGCAACACCGGCGGCGAGCCCCAGGTATGCACCTCGGCGGCCGCTTCACGGGTGTAGCTTCGGCCCTGGGGCCACAGGAACACCTGGGCTTCTAGTGGCAGTTGCCAGCCGGGCAGTTGCAGCCCCAGGGCCAGGCGGCGGGCAAATCGCCCGGGGCGGAGTTGTTCCCGGTGTTCGGGCACGGCGAGCTTGCGCAGCACCGGGATCGTAAGCGGGCCGCTTATGCGAACGATCCCCCGGGGAGCCCCGCCGGGGCCGGAAGCTACGGCGGCGATCGTATCGCCCAGGCGGTAGCTGCTTGCCGTCACCGGCTCAACTCTCCCGCTTGAGCTGTTCTTTTAGTTCCTGGAGCAGTTGCAGCGCTTCCAGCGGCGAGGTGCGCTCCACGTCCACCTGGCGCAGGCGCTGGATCACCCCCTGGTGCGGTGGCTCGAAAAGCCACAGTTGCCGCGGCACCGAGTTCACCTCCACAGCCACCGCCCGCAGGCGCTCGGCCCCGCGGTGGTGTTCCTCCTCCAGTTGGGCCAGGATCGTCCGGGCCCGTTGGATTACTTCCTCGGGCACGCCGGCCAGTCGGGCCACATGGATGCCGTAGCTTTTGTCGGCCGCGCCGGGGACGATCTGATGCAGGAACACCACCTGGTCGTTCCATTCCCGCACCGCCACGTTGAGATTTTTTACCCGGGGCAAGTGCTGGGCCAGCTCGGTCAGCTCGTGGTAGTGCGTGGCAAACAGCGTGCGGCAGTCGATCCGCCGGTGGATGTACTCCACCACGCTCCAGGCCAGCGAAAGCCCATCATAAGTGCTTGTGCCTCGGCCGATTTCGTCCAGGATGACCAGGCTGCGGGCCGTGGCGGTGTTGAGGATGCGGGCCGTTTCGGTCATCTCGACCATAAAGGTGCTTCGCCCCCCGGCCAGGTCGTCGCTGGCCCCCACGCGGGCAAAAATGCGATCGGCCACGCCCACGGTGGCTTCTTGGGCGGGGATGAAGCTGCCCAACTGGGCCATGATGACCAACAGGGCCACCTGGCGGATGTAGGTGCTTTTGCCGGCCATGTTAGGCCCGGTGATGAGCAGGATGCGTTGTTGCTGGTCGCAGTGGACGTCGTTGGGCACGAAGGTCCCTTCCGGCTCGGTCACATCCAGCACCGGGTGCCGCCCGGCGGTGATGTGCAGCACCGGCTCCTCGATCACCTCGGGCCGCACGTAACCGCGGCGGACGGCCAGGTGGGCCAGGGCGGCCAGCACGTCGAGTCGGGCCAGCGCCTCGGCACTGCGGCGAAGCGAGGGAGCCTGCTGGGCCACCTGCCGGCGCAGTTCCAAGAACAGCTCCTGCTCCAGCTGCCGCGCCTCTTCGTCGGCTTGCAGCACCTTCTGCTCGTATTCCTTCAGCTCCGGCGTGATGTAACGCTCGGCGTTCTTGAGCGTCTGCTTGCGGATGTAGTCTTCGGGCACCTTGTCCCGGTGGGCGTTGGTCACCTCCAGGTAGTAGCCGAACACCTGGTTGAACCCCACCTTGAGCGAGGGGATGCCGGTCCGCCGGATCTGCTCGGCCTGGTAACGGGCGATCCACTCCCGGCCTCCCTGGGCCAGTTGACGCAACTGGTCCAGGCGCTGGTGGTAGCCGGGGCGGATGATCCCCCCTTCCTGGATTGCAAGCGGCGGATCGTCCACCAGGGCCTGTTGCAACCGCCGGCAAAGCTCCTGGCAGGGGTCGATCTGCCCGGCCAGGTGTTGCAGGAGCCGTTCGTCGCGGGGGGCCAGCAGCTTGCGCACCTGGGGAAACACCGCCAGCGAGTCGCCCACGGCTTTCAGGTCCCGGGGGGTGGCTCGGCCGGTGGCGATGCGTGCCAGGAGCCGGGGCAGGTCGTAGAGCCGCTTCAGCTCCGCCCGCAGTGCCTCGCGCAGCGCCTCGTCCTCCACCAGCGCGGCCACAGCCTGTTGCCGCTGCCGGATATGCTCGACGCTGGTCAGGGGATGGGCCACCCACTGGGCCAGCTCGCGGCTGCCGGGGGCGGTGACGGTCTGATCCAGCACCCACAACAGCGAACCGTGTCGCGAGCCGCTGCGCATGGTGCGCGACAATTCCAGCGAACGCCGCGTGAACTCATCCAGCAGCAGCCACCGGGTGGTGCGAAACGGCAGCAGGCGATCCAGGTGGGCAAGCGAGCCTTTTTGAGTTTCCTTGAGGTATTGCAGCACCACGCCGGCGGCGAGGATGCCGGGTTGGTCTTCTTGCGGATCGAAGCCGAACCCCTCCAGCGATTGCGTGCCGAAGTGTTCCAGCAGCGCCTGCTCGGCGGTACGGGGTTCCCAGTGCCACGGGGGGCGTGTGGTCTGCACCACGCCTTGGCGGGCCAGGGCCTCCGGCAGCGTGGCTCCTTCCGGCAGCAGGCACTCGACCGGCTGGACGCGGGCCAGTTCGTCCCACAGCTCCCCCGGGGCGACCACGGAAGCAAAAAACTGCCCGGTGGAAAGATCGACCCAGGCCAGCCCCGCCCGAGGCTCTCCCTCCCTTGCCCGAGGCGCTTGCGGCGGCAGGCTCACGGCGGCTAGAAAGTTGCTCTCCCGGGGGTCCAGCAGCGCCTCTTCGGTGAGCGTGCCGCGGGTGACAATCCGGGTCACTTCGCGGCGTACCAGCCCTTTGGCCTGCCGGGGGTCTTCCACCTGGTCGCAGATGGCCACGCGGTAACCGGCCGCGACCAGCTTGCCCAGGTAGTTCTCCAGCTGGTGGTGGGGAAACCCGGCCATGGGCACAGGGTTTTCCCCCTTGTCGCGGCTGGTCAGGGTGAGATTGAGCACGCGGGCGGCCGTGTGGGCGTCTTCGTAGAACAGCTCGTAAAAGTCGCCCATGCGAAACAGCAGCACGGCGTCCGGACAGGCCGCCTTGGCCTGCTGGTACTGCTTCATCATGGGAGTAAGTGCCATGACCGATGCCGCCGAATATGGTTGAATGGAATGGTTGAATGGAAAGGTAGTGAGCAAACCGGGAAGTGGTTTTTCCCGGAAAACGCAACGACCGGAGCGTGCCGATCCTGAGCGAAAGCTCATGCTAACACAGGAGGAAAATCGCCGGTAGCGCCCCGGTGCCGGAGCGTGGAGGCTTGGAGGCCATGAGCCCCGCACGTCAGTGCGGGGAGAGACGGAATCGGCTTGCGGCTTGCGGCGGAGCTTCCGCTCCGGGGGCTTGGGGGCGTGGAAGCTTGGGGGCTTGAAGGGATGGCGAGCCGCCAGCTTCAGCTGGCGGAGAAAAACAACCGAATGCGTTTCTTCGGCTCTCCCCGGACTGAAGTCCGGGGCTCGCCGGACAAAAATCGACACTTTTTTGCTCTGGAAACGCTCCGTCTTGAGCTTGCACGCTAAACACATACGAAGCCGGGGGAGAGCCAAATAAGCAGCCACACCAAACCAGCGAGCCGGGAGCACAAGCTCCCGGTTGCATTAAAAAAGCACAACGGCTGCTGACTCAATCAACGCCTCGGCCGCCGGGCCAGTGTTTGACACCGCACCTGCCGGCGGTCACACTTGGTCGGTAACCAGAGTCGTTGCATGCCCGGGTGTCTCTTGTGTGCAAGTTGCCGACCATGTTGCGCTTCGGTTTCCTGCAAGTGACCGTGTGCCTGGCCTGGGCCGGGGTGTTTTGCGCCGGAGGGCCAAAGTCCGCGGCAGAGGAAGAATCGCTCCCGCGGCCCAACTTTGTGCTCTGTATGGCCGACGACCAGGGTTGGGGCGATGCCGGCTACCAGGGCCACCCGGTGCTCAAGACCCCGGTGCTGGACGAAATGGCCCGCTCGGGGCTGCGGTTCAACCGCTTCTACGCGGCCGCCCCGGTCTGCTCGCCCACCCGGGGCAGCGTGCTCACCGGGCGACATCCCAACCGTTTTGCCTGTTTCTCCTGGGGGCACACGCTGCGGCCCCAAGAGGTGACGCTGGCCGAGGCGCTTCGCCGGGCCGGGTATGCCACGGGGCATTTCGGCAAGTGGCACCTGGGCTCGGTGCAGGCGGCCAGCCCGGTGTGCCCGGGGAACAGCGGGTTCGACCACTGGGCCTCCAGCCCCAACTTTTACGAAAACGATCCGCTGTTTTCACTCAATGGCCGCGTGATCGCCACCCGGGGCGAAAGCTCCCAGGTCACCGTGGAGCTTGCCCTGGAGTTCATCGAGCGGTGCGTGCGGCAGGAGAAGCCGTTTCTGGCCGTGATCTGGTTTGGCAATCCGCACCTGCCGCACGTGGCCACCGAGGAGCTGAAAGCCCTGTATCCGGACCAGCCTCCCCGCAAGCAGAACTACTACGGCGAGGTGACGGGGATCGACCGGGCCATGGGACTGCTGCGCCGCGGCCTGCGCAAGCTGGGCGTGGCCGAAAACACCCTGGTGTGGTACACCAGCGACAATGGGGGTCGCTCGCCCGGTTCCAACGGTCCGCTGCGGGGCCACAAGGGCCAGCTTTGGGAAGGGGGCATTCGTGTCCCCGCGGTGATCGAGTGGCCTGCGGTGATCCGCTCCCCGCGACAAGTGGACATCCCCTGCGGCACGGTGGACATTTACCCCACGCTGTTGGAGCTTGCCGGGGTGGAAGTAGAACACCAGCCGGTGCTGGACGGGGAGAGCCTGGCCGGGCTGATCCGCGGGCAGCCGTGGCAGCGCCGCCGAGGACTCGGTTTTTGGGTCTATCCGACACGCGGCCGCCCCAAGCGCAGCCGACAGATTCTCCAGCGGTTGCAAAAGGCCCAACAACAGGGCCGGGAACCGCGCAACCCGGAGCAGCTCGACCTGCGCGCCGGCAAGCTCACCCGCACTTACACCTCGGAGGACGCCCGGCGGGGGCACGCCGCCTGGATCGAAGGCCCCTGGAAGCTGCACCGCGTGCCGATCAAGGGAGGCTTTCGCTGGGAGCTGTACCATTTGCAGCGCGATCCGAGCGAGCGGCACAACGTGGCCCAGCAGCATCCCCAGGTGGTGCAGCGCCTGCGCCGCCGCTTGGCCGCCTGGCAAAGTTCGGTGCTGGACAGTCTCAACGGTAAGGACTACCACGAACCCTAGCCTCCTTTTGCGCTTGTTTTTGCGGGAACCGCCATGAAGTTCCTGTGCCCCAACGACCACGTGATCACGTGCCGCGATTCGCGGGCGGGGCGCCTGGCCCGCTGCCCCGAGTGCCAGGTGCTGTTGCAAATCCCCCAGCCCTCCGAAGGGGAAATGCCCCGGGCGGTGGAGCTGTTCGAGTTTCTCTGTCCCAACGACCACCAGCTCACCGCCCCGGTGAGCCGTGCCGGGCGTCGGGGAAAATGTCCTCACTGTGACGAGGAGTTCCAGATTCCGGTGCTGGAAGAGCCCGAGGGCGAAGCCCCGGAAACCCCGCATCTTCCCCAAGAAGCCGAGGAACCGGCCGCGCAACCGCCTGAGGAGCAAGCCCCCCCTGCCGAACCCCCTGCCCTGGAAGAAGTGGAGTCGGAAGGGCCTCCTGCTGAAGAATCGCCTGCCCCGGAGAGTGAGTTTTTGGAGTCTCTGGCCGAGTCGGGGGCGGAAGGGGCTGTGACCGAAGAGTCTCTGCTGCCCGTGCCCGAGGGAAGTGGCAGCGCCCCCCGGTCCGACGTGGCCGAGATGCTGCAAGAGCTTCAGGGGGTGGAGGAGCTTCAGCCGCTGGAGGAGGTTCCGCCGCCTCCGCCCCCGATGCCCGGTCCGGAAATGCACCCTGTGGCCCGTATGTTCGAAACCCTGTGGAACGAGATGGACGAGGAGGCCATGTTCGAGATTACCCTGGAAGACGGACACCGCTTCGTGCCGGTGGCCTTTTCCGAGGCCAGCTTGCACGCCCCGGCGGCCCTGTTCGCCACCAGCGCCGGGGAGAACAACCACGTGGTGATCCTGGTGCCTTGGGACAAGGTGGCCCGGGTGACCGTACGCGGCGTAAAGGAGTTGCCCAAGGGGTTGTTCGAGTAAACTTCCGGTGTGGGCGAACCAAGAAGACGTTTGAAACCAGCCCAACGCGCCATGAAAACCACTTTGCAACAGATAAGGTTCGCGTTGCCCCCGTTTTTTCTTTTCCTGCCGCCGCTCGTCGCTTTGCTGCTGGTTCCCGCATCGGTTGTCCTGGCCCAGCAGGATAAAATCCTCCGACCGGACCCGCCCCCGCTTTCTCCCCAGGAGGAAAAAGCTACCATCCACGTCCCCGAAGGCTACGTGGTCGAGCTGGTGGCCGCCGAGCCGCTGGTGGCCGACCCGGTGGCCGTTGCCTGGGACGCCCGAGGGCGGCTCTGGGTGGCCGAGATGGCCGACTATCCGCTGGGGATCGACAACCGCGGCACTCCTGGCGGGCGGATTCGCGTGCTGGAAGACACCGACGGCGACGGTCGCTATGATCGCTCCACGGTGTTCCTGGAGGGTGTGGCGTTTCCTGGCGGCGTGCTTCCCTGGGGCTCTGGAGCCCTGGTCACTGCCGCCCCGGAGATCTTCTACGCCGAAGATACCGACGGGGACGGCCGGGCCGACCGCCGCCAGGTGTGGTTTACCGGCTTTCTGGCCGGCAACCAGCAGCTTCGGGTGAACGGGCTGCGGCGCGGGCTGGACAACTGGATCTACTGCGCAAGCGGCGCCCACCATGCCAAGTACAACGCTGCCAGCCGTATCCGCTGCCTGCGCACCGGGCAGCTCGTGCCGCTGGGGAGCCGGGACTTCCGCTTCGATCCCCGCACGGGACGGCTGGACCCGCTGGCCGGGCCGGCCCAGTTCGGCCGCAACCGGGACCCCTGGGGCAACTGGTTCGGCCAGCAGAACAGCTACCCGCTGTGGCACTACGTGCTGGAAGATACCTACCTGCGCCGCAACCCGCACTTCGCCCCGCCCGATCCCCGGCGGCAACTGATCCTGCCGCCCAATCCCAAGGTCTTTCCGGCCAAGCAGCCGCAGAAGCGCTACCACTCCTTTGAGCAGTCCGGACGGTTCACCTCGGCCTGTTCGGCCACCATCTACCGCGATGAGCTGTTGTTTCCTTCCACCACCTGGGACGGCAAGCCGGTGATGTTCGGCTTTACCTGCGAGCCGTTTCACAACCTGGTGCAACGCTACGAGATCGTAGAGCAGGGGGTTTCCTTCCGGGCTCGGCGTGCCGACGACGGGCCGGTGGACTTCTTCGCCTCCCGCGACCGCTGGTGCCGCCCGGTGATGGTCCGCACCGGCCCCGACGGGGCGCTGTGGGTGGTGGACATGTACCGCTACATGATCGAACACCCCCAGTTCCTCACGCCCCAGGGGCGCAAGGAGCTGGCCCCGTACTACCGTTCCGGCCAAGGCCGGGGGCGCATCTGGCGCGTGTATCGCCGCAGGGCCCCGCCGCGCCGCATGCCTGATCTGACTCGGCTCTCCCCGGCCGAGCTGGTGCATGTGCTCGAAAGTCCCAACGGCCCCTTGCGCGATCTGGCCCAGGAGCTACTCCTCCAGCGAGGCTCCCAGGACGCGGTGCTCCACCTGCAGCACCTGCTTGCCCGCAGCAAGTCTCCGCTGGCCCGAGTGCACGCCTTGTGGACGCTGCAGGGGCTGGGGGCCTTGCAGCCGCAACAGGTCCAGCAGGCCCTGGCCGACCCGCACCCGGGCGTGCGCCGCCAGGGGCTCCGGCTGGCCGAGCCGCTTGCCCTCAAGCACCCTCAAGTGCTGCAAGCGGCCCTGGCCCTGGAAAAAGATCCCCACGCCAAGGTGCGACTGCAACTGCTCTGTTCGTTGGGGCAGTGGCCTTCACCCGAGGCGGCCCGCACGCTGGGCAGGATGTTGCTGCAAACCCGCGCCGACCCTTTCCTGCGGGCCGCCGGGTTCAGCTCGCTCAACGAGAAAAACCTGCCCGGGGTGATCCGCCAGGTGTTCCGCGACCCGCAGGCGGACCAGGCCCCCGATCTGTTGGCTGACTTGCTGGCCCAGGCCATCGCCTGGGGGCAGGAAGCCACGGTGCGCGACGCGCTGGCCGAGTTGCTTGGCCCGTCGAACCAGGCCCCGTTGCGGCTTCGGCTGCTGGCCGTGGCTGCGGCCCAAGAGGCCGCTTGGGCCCGTGGCAAAGAGTTGTGGCAACTGTTTCCGCCGCAAGAGCCGCAAACGAAAAAACTCCGTCTCCAGGTTGAGCAACTTACCCAGCAGGCCCGCAAACTGCTCCAGCAAGAACCCGCGGACGTGCACCTGGGGGCGGTGGCCGTGCGGCTGTTGCTTTGGCAAAAGGAGCACCGCCGGGAGGACTGGCAACGGCTGGCCCGGCTGCTACAGCCCCAGGTGCCCCTGCCTGTGCAACAAGCGGCCATGGCCCACCTGGGCAAGCAGAACGACGACCAGGTGGCCCGGCTTTTGCTTGACGCCTGGCGCGGCTTCGGCCCACGGATGCGGCGCGAAGCGTTTTCCGTGCTGGCTTCCCGCCCGGGATGGACGCTCAAGCTGCTGAAGGCCATCGAACAAGGCACCGTGGCCCGCAGCGACCTGGACGCCGCCATGCGGCAGCAGTTGCGGCTTTCGCCCCATGCCCAGGTGAAAAAACGGGCAGCCAAACTGCTTGCCGCCCCTACCAGCAGCCAGCGCCGGGAGGTGCTGCGCCGCTACCAGGCGGCGCTTCGCCTGGCCGGTTCGGCCAAGCGCGGACGAGAGGTGTTCAAAAAACACTGCTCGGCCTGCCATCGGCTCGACGGAGTGGGGTACGACCTGGGTCCCAACTTGCGCTCCCTTTCGGACCGCCGGCCGGAGACGCTTTTGCGATCCATCCTGGACCCCAACGCTTCGGTCGATGGCAAATACGTCACCTACCTGGCCATCACCGACGACGGCCGCGTGTTTACCGGCATGATGGCCAGCGAAAGTGGCAGCAGCATCACGCTGGTGAACCAGGAGAACAAGCGCACCACCATCCTCCGCAATCGCCTGGAAGCGCTGCAAAGCACCGGCAAATCGCTCATGCCCGAAGGGCTGGAAAAGGAACTCTCCCCGCAGGATGTGGCCGACCTGATCGCCTACATCCGCCGCGAGGAAGGCAAGTAAAGGCCTGGAAGGCTTGGGGGCGTGGGGGCTTGGGGGGCATGAGCCCCGCACGTCAGTGCGGGGAGAGACAGCATCGGCTTGCGCCGTGCGGCCTGCGGCTTACGCCGGAGCTTCCGCTCCGGAGTGAGAACAAACGCTAATTCTTGCAAACGGCGAGCCGCCAGCTTCAGCCCGCGGAGCAGAATCGACAAACAGCAACGGTTTTTCTATCACTCCGCGAGTTGACACTCGCGGCTCGCTGGTGCAAGAACAAACGCCGATGCCCGCTTGCCACCGGCGAGCTGCAACGTGGTGAAGCGCACCGAACACCTACCGCTCAGATCACCAGACCAGGAGATCCCTGCCATGCGCCTGCTAGCCGCCTTGGGTTGCCTGTTGCTTGTCCCGCCTGCGGCCCTGGCCCAGGACCAGCTCCGCGTCGGCGCCGCCGCGGTCAACCTGGAAGCGGACGATTCGATGGTCATCGCCGGGAGCATCGGCCCCCGTTATGCCCGCGGACAGGAGGGCCAGTTGCGCGTCACGGCCGTCGTGGTGGAAAAGCCCCGCGGCAACGCTGTGGCCCTCGTCTCCTGCGATGTGCTGTTCGTGCAGAAGGACTTTGTGGAGCCGGCCCTGGCCCAAATCGAAAAACAAACCGGCATCCCGCCCCGCTGCGTGCTGGTCAGCGCCACGCACACGCACCATGCGCCCAGCGTAACCCGGGTGCACGGGTATGATCGGGACAAGGTGTTCACCCGGCGGCTGCAGCAGGGGATCGTGCAAGCGGTGGTCCAGGCCCACCAGCGGCTGGCTCCGGCCCGGTTCTATTTCCACCTGGGGGAGGAACGCACCGTGGGCCAGAACAGCCGCCTGCTCCTGCGCGACGGCCGCATCTACTGGATCGGCCCCCGCGACGACGCGGTGCGGCCCACCGGTCCGTTCGATCCCCAGTTGCCGGTGCTGGTGTTCAAGTCTCGGCAGGGAAAGCTGCTGGCGCTGGTGTTCAATCACTCCACGCACACCATCGGCACCCGAGGGGGCAACGTCCGCTCGCCCAGCTTCTACGGGCTGGCGGCCCAGGAGCTGGAAGAGGAGTTGGGCGGGGTGGTCTGTTTTCTGGAAGGGGCCTCCGGCTCCACGCACAACCTTTCGGTCCGCACCGCCGAGGCGGTCAAGCGGATCAAGGCGGCCGTCCGCCAGGCCTACCGGCAGGCCCGGCCGGTGGATGTGGATCGCGTGGACGCCCTGCGCCGCCGCTTCACCTTTCGCGTGCGCACCTTCGACGAAAAGACCGAGGACCAGAAAGTGGTCTCCTACTGTCGCAAGCGGGCCCCCAAGCGTGCCGAGTATATCGTGAAGGTGTTCCGCCGCATGCGGCGGGAACTGGCTCCCCAGCAGGGACAGCGGCGGCACACATGGCTTCAGGTTCTGCGCGTCGGTCCGGTGGCCCTGGCCGGGGTGCCGGCGGAGTATTTCACCAGCCTGGGCATCCGCATCAAGGTGCAATCCCCCTTTGAGCACACCTACGTGGCCGAGCTGGCCAACGACTGGATCGGCTACCTGCCGGACCGCGAAGGCCACGCCCTGGGCGGCTACCAGACCTGGATGGGCCTGCACAGCTACGCCGAAGTGGGCACCGGCGAGCGCGTGGCCGAAGAAGTGGTGCAGCTGCTCCAGGAACTCAAGGCCCGCCAGCAAAAGCCCAAGTGAGACGCACTTTGGTGCTTGTTCTTGTACCAGCCGGCCGCGAGTGTGAACTCACGGAGAGAACCGGCAAACAAACGCCGATTTCTGCGCACTTCGAGAATTGAACCCCCGTCTGGCCCACGGCCGGCTGAAGCCGGCGACTCGCCAGTTGCAAGAATTGGCGTTTTATTCTCACAGCGGAGCGGAAGCTCCAGCGCACCGGCGCACGCCGCAAGCCGCAAGCCGATGCTGTCTCTCCCCGCACTGACGTGCGGGGCTCATGCCCTCCAAGCCTCCACGCCCCCAAGCCCCCAAGCCTCCACGCCCCCGGTGCGGCAGCACCCAGTGGCGAGCCCCCGGCTTTAGCCGCCCGGAGAGCCAAGAAAAACGCATGTCGATCTTCTCCGCCGACTGAAGTCGGCGGCTCGCCGTTCTCCGCCTCCGGTGGCTGAAGCTTGGCTCTTGCAACAGCGAGCCGCGAGTGTGAACTCGCGGAGTGAAAAAAGTTGCTCCTCGGGTGTTCTAGCTCCGGGAGCTTACGCTCCCGGCTCGCTGTTCTCCCCCCGCTTACGCGGGGGGCTCTTGGTTGTGCAAGTTGACGTTTGTTCTCACACCGGTGCGGCAGCACCACCTCAAGACCCAAGACCCAGGACCCAAGACCTCTGGAGCGGAAGCTCCAGCGCACCGGCGCAAGCCGCAAGCCGCACGCCGATACTGCTTCTTCCCGCACTGACGTGCGGGGCTCATGCCCTCCAAGCCCCCAAGCCTCCACGCCCCCCCTTTGACCTGCGGGCAGCCAGTGCGTACAAAGATAGTGGTTCCCGTTGCCGAAGGTCCGCCGGCGGTCCCAGGCCGGGGACCCCTGCGGCGGAGATCGCCGAACCGGGTCAGGTCGAAAGAAGCAGCCCTAAGGCGTCCCCTCCGGGTGCAGTGGGTCTCCGGCCCAGGATCGCCCGGGCCGAAATGTTCCTCGCGTGGGGCCCTGAGTGCGTGAATCAGCCCGCCTACCAGGTCGTTGCCCGGCGCTATCGCCCCCAGCAGTTCCAGGAGCTGGTGGGCCAGGAGCACGTGGCCCAGGCGCTGGCCGGGGCCATTGCCCAGGGCCGGGTGGGGCATGCCTATCTGTTCACCGGGGCTCGCGGGGTGGGTAAAACCTCCACGGCCCGCATCCTGGCCAAGGCCCTCAACTGTGTCCGCGGCCCCACGGACAAACCCTGCGGCCAGTGCGACATCTGCCAGGCGGTGGCCCGGGGTGAGGATGTGGATGTGCTGGAGATCGACGGGGCCAGCAACCGCGGCATCGACGAGATTCGCCAGTTGCGACAGAACGTCTCGGTGCGGCCCAGCCGTGCCCGCTTCAAAATCTACATCATCGACGAAGTGCACATGCTCACCCGCGAGGCGTTCAACGCCTTGCTCAAAACGCTGGAGGAGCCGCCGGAGCACGTCAAGTTCATCTTCTGCACCACCGAGCCGGAAAAGCTGCCCGCCACGGTCCTTTCCCGCTGCCAGCGGTTCGACTTTGCCGGCATCCGCCCGACGCAGATCGCCCAGCGCCTGCGCCAGATCGCCCAAAGCGAACAGGTGGAAGTGGAGCAGGCGGCCCTGGAGCTGTTGGCCCGGCGAGCCGCCGGCTCGATGCGCGACGCCCAGAGCCTGCTGGAACAGGTGCTCTCCACCGGCGAAAAACGCATCACCGCCCAACTGGTCCACCGGCTGCTAGGCACCGCCGCCGGGGGGGAAGTGCTGGAGCTGTTGCACGAGGTGCTTGCAGGCCGGGCCAAGGAGGCGCTGCAGCGGCTGCAGCACCTGCTGGGTCAAGGAGCCGACACGGCCCAGGTGATGCAGCAGCTGGTCGCCTACCTGCGCGACGTGCTGGTGGTGTGCGTGGGGGCCGGACCGGAACTTTTTCAGCAGGCCCTGCCCGAGGAAGCCCCCCAGGTGGAGCAACTGGCCAGCCAGTGCGGCCCGGAACGCACACTGGCCATGCTCCAGATTGCCGACCAGGCCTTGGCCCGCATGCGCCAGGTGACCTATCGCCAGGTGGTGGCTGAAGCGGCCCTGGTGCGGATGGCCCTGCTGCCGGACCTGGACCAGTTGGCCCAGGCGATCTCTCGCGTGCAATCCGGCCAGGCGGTGACTCCAGCCGGTGGGACGGCTGCGGCGGCCCAAGCCGCGGGGGCTTCCAGTCCCACGACGGGTAAAAAAAAACCGCCGGTCGCTCTCGCGGTAGATCGCGCTGAGGAGAAAACGTCTCCTCCGGCGGTCAGGTCCGCCCCGCAGGAGTCGGCCACCGTGCCGATGGCTTCCGCCGCCGTGGATGCTCAAACAGTGTGGCAACGTGTGGTGCAGGCCGTGCAGGATGCGGGCCTGCTGGCCCAAATGGCCCGTTCGGCCCGAACCGTGGAACTTCAAGGAAATCGCCTGGTGGTCCGATTTGCGTCGGGACATCGGGCCAGTTGCCAGTTTTGCGAGCAGCCGGCCCATCGTGCCCGGCTGGAGAGCCTGGTGCGCAAGCACCTGGGGCCCCAGGCTGTGCTGGAACTGGTGGTGGATCAAGAGGAGCAGCCCTCGGGGTCCACGGCCCGGGGGGGGCAGGGCGTGGCCGCCTTGCACCAACTGCGCCGCGAGGCGTTTGCCCACCCCTGGGTGCAGAAGGCGGCCGAGTTGTTCGACGCGGTGCCCAGCCGTGTCGATCCTCCGCCGGGGCAGTGAGGCAGTGGGAGGCAACTTGCTCGACATTTCCGCCCCTGGAAACATTCTCTGCCAGCGAGCCGGGAGCTCGCCAAACACGTTATCTCACACCGGCGGCTAGCCGCGGGCTTGGAGCCAGCGGAGACAAACCGTGTCATGCGTTTCTTCAGCTCTCCGCGGCTCACCCTTGCCCGGCGGCGATTCTCGGCGAAAATGACCGTTCTGGCACGATTGTGCGTGTATCATCGGGATGATCGGCCCTCCGATGCTCCTTTTCTTTGCTGAAACAGTTTGCCATGAGCACCACCCCCACGATGACTCAACAGGAACAACTGGCCATCAATACCATCCGCACGCTGGCCATGGACGCCGTGGAACAGGCTAAAAGCGGCCATCCGGGCACGCCGATGGCCCTGGCCCCCGTGGCCTACGTGCTGTGGAACGAAGTGCTACGCTACGACCCGCAACACCCCTTGTGGCCGGCCCGCGACCGCTTCGTGCTTTCCTGCGGCCACGCTTCCATGCTGCTTTACGCAGTGCTGCACCTGGCCGAGGTGCAGCAAGTCGATCACCGCGGGCAGCCCACCGGGGAGCCGGCCGTGCCGCTGGAACAGATCAAGCAGTTCCGGCAACTGGGCAGCCGCACGCCCGGGCATCCCGAGTACGGCGAAACTTCCGGCGTGGAGACGACCACCGGTCCGCTGGGCCAAGGCTGCGGCAACAGTGTGGGCATGGCCGCCGCAGCGTGCTGGCTCAGCCGGCACTTTGACCGCCCGGGCCTGCCCCTTTTCGACTACAACGTGTATGTGCTCTGTAGCGACGGCGACTTGATGGAGGGGCTGGGCTGCGAGGCCGCCTCGCTGGCCGGGCACTTGAAGCTGTCGAACCTCTGCTGGATCTACGACGACAACCGCATCACCATCGAAGGCTCCACCGAGTTGGCCTTCAGCGAGCAGGTGGCCATGCGGTTCCAGGCCCTGGGCTGGCAAGTGCTCCATGTGGAGGATGCCAACGACCTGGACGCCATCCGCGCCGCCCTGGCCGCTTTCCACGAGCACCAGCAGGGACCCACGCTCATCGTCCTTCGCAGCCACATCGCCTGGGGGGCACCCAACAAGCAGGATACCGCCGCCGCCCACGGCGCCCCGTTGGGCGAGGAAGAAGTGCGGCTGGCCAAGCAGAACTACGGCTGGCCGCCGGAAGAAAAGTTCCTCGTGCCCGAGGAAGTGCGCGAGCTTTTCCGTGCCGGGATCGGCCGCCGCGGGCCGCAGCTTTACCAGGCCTGGCAAGACCGCTGGCGGCAGTATCAGCAGCAGCACCCGGAACTTGCCGCCCGCTGGGAGCAAATGGCCGCCCGGGAGCTGCCCCCCGGGGCGCTGGATCAACTGCCGGAGTTTCCCGCCGATGAAAAAGGCATGGCCACGCGCAAGGCCAGCGGGCAGGTGCTCAACGCCGTGGCCCAACAGGTGCCGTGGCTCCTGGGCGGCTCGGCCGACCTGGCCCCCAGTAACAACACCCTGCTGAAGTTCGACAACGCGGCCGACTTCCTGCCCGGCAGCTACCACGGCCGCAATTTCCACTTCGGCGTGCGGGAACACGCGATGGGGGCCGCGGCCAACGGGATGGCCCTGTGCGGGCTTCGGCCCTACACCGGCACGTTCCTGGTGTTCAGCGACTACATGCGCCCCGCGATCCGCCTGGCGGCCATGATGAAGCTGCCCGTGCTGTTCATCTTCACCCACGACTCAATCGGCGTGGGCGAGGACGGACCCACGCATCAGCCAGTGGAACACCTGGCGGCGCTTCGGGCCATTCCGAACCTGGTGGTGCTGCGGCCGGGGGATGCCAACGAGGTGAGCCAAGCCTACCGCGTAGCACTACAGCAAAAGGATCGGCCCGTGGCTCTGATCCTCACCCGGCAAAGCCTGCCGGTGCTGGATCGCTCGCAACTGGCCCCGGCCGCCGGCGTGGCTTGTGGAGGCTACGTGCTGCTGGACGCCCCGGGGGCCAAGGGCATCCTGATCGCCTCGGGCAGCGAAGTGCCTCTTTGCGTGGCCGCCGCGCGGTTGCTTGAAGAACAAGGGGTGCCGGTCCGCGTGGTGAGCATGCCCAGTTGGGAACTCTTTGACGAACAGCCCGAAGAATACCGCCAAAGCGTGCTGCCGCCGCAGTTGCCCGTGCGGCTGGCCGTCGAAGCGGCCGTGGAGCAGGGCTGGCACCGTTACCTGGGGCCCCGAGGGGCTTTCCTGGGCATGCGCAGCTACGGCGTTTCGGCCCCCGGGGCCAAGGCGATGGCCCATTTCGGCTTTACCCCGGAGAACGTAGCCGAAAAATTGAAACAGTTGCTTGCCCGGGACTGACGCCCGACCGGCTTTCCCGGCGGAATGATGGATCTTGCTACAGGATGGCACTGCTGATGAAAGAGCCGCGATTCGATGCCACAACGATTCTCACCGTGCGGCACCAGGGGCGCGTGGCCCTGGGCGGGGACGGGCAGGTGACGCTGGGCCAGACGATCGTCAAGGCCGACGCGGTGAAAATCCGCCGCCTGCTGGAAGGGAAGGTGCTGGTGGGCTTTGCCGGCAGCAGTGCCGATGCGTTCGCGTTGCTGGAACGGTTCGAGGCCAAGCTGAAGGACCACCCGGGCAACATGCCCCGGGCAGCCACGGAGCTGGCCAAGGACTGGCGCACCGACAAGCTGCTGCGGCGGCTCGAAGCGTTGCTGGTGGCCGTGGATCGGGAACACACGCTGCTGGTTTCCGGCACCGGCGACGTGATCCAGCCGCCCGATGGCATTTTGGGCATCGGTTCCGGCGGCCCGTTTGCCGTGGCTGCGGCCCGGGCCTTGGTGCGGCACAGCTCGCTGGGGGCGGCCGAGGTGGTGCGGGAAGCGTTGCGGATCGCGGCCGAGATCGACATCTACACCAACGAACACCTGGTGGTGGAGGAGCTGGAGTGCAAAACCTGACTCCGCGGCAGATCGTCGCCCACCTGGACCGCTACATTGTGGGCCAGCAGGAGGCCAAGCGGGCCGTGGCCGTGGCGGTGCGCAACCGCTGGCGGCGACAGCAACTACCCGAGGACATCCGCCAGGAAGTCTCTCCGAAGAACATCCTCATGATCGGCCCCACGGGGGTGGGCAAAACCGAGATTGCCCGCCGCCTGGCCCGGCTCACCGGAGCCCCCTTCGTCAAGGTCGAGGCGACCAAGTTCACCGAGGTGGGCTACTACGGCCGGGACGTGGAGAGCATCATCCGCGAGCTGGTGGAAAACGCTCTTTCCCTGGTGCGCGATCAAGAACGCCGCCGCCTGGAGCCGGAGGTCAAGCGCCGCGTGGAGGACCGGCTACTGGAACTGCTGTGTCCCGAGCCCCCCTACGCCGGCGAGGAGGAAGACTACCAGCGCCACCAGCGCAACCGCCGCCGGATGCAGCAGATGCTCCAGGAGGGCAAGCTGGAAGACCGCACCGTGGAGATCACCGTGCAGCAAAAGGCCGTGCCGATGATGGTCACCGGCATGGGCATGGAGCAGCTGGACATGGACTTAAGCGAGCTGTTTGAAAAACTCATGCCCGGCCGCACCATGCGGCGCGAAGTCACCGTCCAGGAAGCCCGCAAGTTGCTCTTTGAAGAGGAACTGGACCAGCTCATCAACAAG
>JALSGI010000086.1 GCA_026982835.1 Planctomycetota bacterium
GAACGCCGCGCGGCGATTCACCTCGGCCAGCTCGGCGTGCTGGTGGGAGAGCATTACGTAGTTCAAGTTGGCCGTGATGAAGTAGCCCGGCTCTCGGGGGGTGCCGATCCAGGCGTCCACCACGTCCACCGTCTGCTGGAAGGTAAGCGGCTGAAGCGGCACGCCCCAGATGCGCACCGGGGGACGTTGCAGCAACTCCAGCGTCGCAGCCGGGTCCGCCGCAGCGGAACCGGTTGCGGCACCCGCCGGTTCGGCGGCTGCTGCCAGGGCCGAAGCGGATTGGCTTGCAGAACGGATGTCGGGTTCCCCGGGCATGTTTCTCCGCCTGTACGAATTGCCAGGGGCGATGCTCTGGAAAACCGTGGCCTCCCTGATTCAACTATGTCTCACGAAAACCGCCGCCAGGGAACCCGGAAGCGGTTCGAGCCTTCGGATTTACCTCACTGCACCGTGGCACGACAAGAGGAATCGGCAGAACCCCTCTCCCGAACAGTCTGGATTGCACCGGAGGCTCACCGCGGACACGGATGTTTCGCTACGGCGGATTCCAGCACCCCTGCGACCGGAGCCGCTGCGGCGATGGGCGGTCCACTGGCCCTTCAGGGGGCCGGAGGAACGAAACCGGGCTGGAGGGGCACGCAGATGAACAAATCGGAAAAGTGTACCGGCGGAAAATGTTCGTCGGATTCTAGCATCTCGCGGATCCACCGCCTGGAGAAGAACTCTTTCTGTTTCAGGCCGCGGCTCCAGAGCACGTACCCCCGCTTCGTCCGCCGGTAGGCCAGCGGCCCGCCTGTGAACAGGTCCGGCGGCACCCGTGGCAAAAGCTCCGGCACCAGAGCTTGCAACTGCTGGGGGTATTCTCCGTGCCGGGCCTGGTAAACGGCCAGGGCCAGCGCGGTTTCGGCCAGCAGGAACCGCTGCCGGGTGTAAAGTTCCCGGCACTTGTCCCACAGCGACCACTTCAGCACCACGAACGCCGCCGGACGGACGACCCATTCGGTCCGGGCGGCCCGGTTCAGCCAGGCCATCGCCTGTTCCAGGCTGCCCGGAGACCGCAGAAGCTCCCGCTGGTACCGGTCGCAGCGACGGAGCAGTGCGGCCACGTCCTTCTCGTGGCGAAGCAGCTTCACGAACTGGTCCACGTAGTGGTTGGCCCGCTTGCAGGCATAGTTGTAGTCCAGGGTAGCATAGTCCGGCGATTCCGGCTGCAGGGGCGCAGGCACATCTCCGAAGAGGAACCACATGTGCAGCTCGTCGTGGTCGCCCCGGCTGGCTTTCTGCAACACGCGGAGCAGGGCGAAGCGCAGGGGCCGATTTGCCGTTCGGGCGGCGGAAACCCCGGGAGGCAAGGCCCGCCACTGGCCGAGGAACTTTTCGGTCGTGGGGCCGTCCAGCCGGCAGTTCTCCAGTAGCACCTTGACCGCCCGGAACGCCATCTCGTGCAGGGCCGAAGCGTCCTCCTGCGAGTTGGCGAAATAACCCTGGGCGGCCAGCCGGCCCAGACGCTGGAGCGTCAGAACATCCTCCCAGGCGTCCTCCACGCGGCGCTGGCCGGAGTACAGGGTACTGCGCACCACCAGGTCCTTGGCGATCAGGGAAAAGCACATCCTGCTGGTCGGGTTGTCCAGATGCCAGTACTTGTCCCGCGGGGGCACATAGGGCAAGAAAAAACGTTCCCGCAGCGAAGCCCGCCGCACCAGGGCCAGGGCCGGGGCGTTTTCTTCCAGCAGCCGGGCGATCTCCGGCTCTTCCTCCGGCGGCCAGGCGGCTCGGGAAAGCTGGATCAGGTACAGCTGGATTTCCTGCTGGCTCGTCATGGCGGCCAGCTCTTTCTCGAACCGCTCCGGGAGGGAGAGGAAAAGCGGCGTTCCCTCCGGCGGCGGCTTCATCCCCAGGCGGCGATACTCCGGGGCACTGAGAATCTTCGGCCCCAGCAACTCCACCAGCGGCACGGCCGCGTTGTTTTCCGGGGTCACTCCCTGGCTCGTAAGGCAGTGGAGGCATTCGGCGTAGTCCGGCAGCCCTTGGGGCGTAAGTGGCCGGGTGATGACGGTGGTTTCCTGGGAGATGACCAGCTGCGGGGCGAACCAGGGGCTGACGGAGTAGAACCGCGCAGCCGGAATCCCCACGGCCACCAGGACCACTCCCCCGGCCACTGCCCACCAGGGCGAAAACGTGCGCCGAGCCGGCACGGGCACCACTTGTGTCTTGCTAGCCACCATGTGCCACCGCCGCAAGAGCCGGATTCCGGAACGCCCCGCGGGGACATCCTGCACCAGCAAGACGCAGTTTGCGGAAAGAAAGTTTCCCGGCCCAGGGCGTTTTTCCCGGTGCGCCTGCGGTCCGCAGTGGTCGGAGTTTCCGGAAGCCGTACGCGTTTGGCCAGCTAACGCCTGGTTGGTTCGACGCTTCCGTACTAGGCGGAAATAAGTGCTCATTCTTGCACCAGGCGAGCCGCCAGCTTCGTACGTGTTTAGCCAGCTAGCAGCCGGAGGATCGACGCCGCAGGCGTCGCAGCTTTGTAGCCTCACGGTCGTCAGACCCCCGGAAGGCAGCGTTTTTCCTTGTCCTTGAGCATCCCGAAGGGATGCCAGAGGGAAGAACCATTCGCTGTTTCTGGCACCCCTGCCGGGGTGCGGGGTGGGGTAATGGCCGTCGCTTTCCGGTGGTCTCCGCTGCGCTCCGACCACCGGCTACTGGGCTGGCAAGCCTTCGGCTTGCTTTTGCTCTGGAAACGCTTCGTCTTATGCTGGCACGCTAAACACGTACCCAGCTTCAGCTGGCGGAGAAAAACCGGCAACGAGCGTTTTTCTTGGCTCTCCCCAGGCTCCAAGCCCGGGGCTCGCCGGAAAAAATCAACTCTATTTTGCTCGGGAAACACTCCGTCTTGTGCTTGCACGCTAACAGCCCGTTGAAGAATGTTCCTCGATACGGAATCGCGTCACAGGACTAGCCGTATTTTCTGAAAAAAAACGGCTCGGCAGGAGCCTCGCCCTCCCAAACTTGCGTTTTTCAACGGGCTGCTAAACACATACCCGGAGCCTGGGCCGGCAAAAGCACCGCCCACAGGGGGCCGACCCCCGGCAGGCTTTTCCCTTACGTGCCTCGAGGAACCCACTGGACCGGCTGCGGTTGCAGCTCCTCATCGGGCCGAGGGCCTGGGTCCTTGCGGCCGCTGCCCTCCAGGCGGCTGATCGCCCGCACGGTCATGTCCTGCTGGCAGAGAATCTGGCAACTGAGCCGCACGCCCGAAAGCCCCCGCTGCCGCAGCACCTCCTGCTCGGCGGCGGTCATCTGCTCCGGCTCGCCCTGGAGAAACTCCACACGGCAGGTGGTGCAACGGGCATGGCCGCCGCAGGCATGAAGCTGATCCACCCCGGCCTCGTCCACCAGGGCCAACACGAGCCGCTTGCCCTGCGGCACCTCGAAAGTCCCCACCCCCTCGACGGTCAATCGCGGCATGGTGCTTCCTCCTTGTTGCAGACAAATGACAGTATTCCCAAAACACCTGACGGTGTTCGTGGGAGAACACGCAATTTTTGCGGAAAAGACTGCCTAAAATCCTAGCCGCATGCGGCCCGAGTGCAACCGTGGTATGATCTTTTCGTGGTGCCCTCATAGCCGTACCCCAAGTGCGAAAGGCGGTTTTTGTATGAGCTGGCGCGTGCTCACCGGCCGGGTAATCCTTCCCTGGGGAATCCTGCCCCAGGGGGCGGTGGCCATCTGCAACGGGCAGATAGCCTGGGTGGGTCCGGCCGAACACCTTGCCCAGCAAGTGCCCGAGGCTGCCGGCGTGGAGCCCGACCCCCCGCCGCAGACCGAGGACGCCTGCTGGTATCTGGCTCCGGGGTTTATTGACCTGCACGTACACGGGGCCGCGGGGGCCGACTTCATGGACGGCACGTCCGAGGCCTGGGCCACCGTGCTGCAGGCCCACCTGCGGCATGGCACCACGGCCTGCTGCCCCACCACCACGGCCGCTTCGCCCCCGATGATAAAGCGCGTCCTGGAATGCTGCCGGGGGTGGATGCAGCAACATCCCCCGGAGCCACTCGCCCCGGGGACTTCCGATTCGCAGCAGCCGCCGGTGGCCCGGGTGCTGGGGCTGCATTTCTACGGCCCCTACTTTCATCCCGAGGCCCGAGGCTGCCACCCGGCCGATCCGATCCGCCCGCCGCAGCCGCAAGAGTACCAACCGCTGCTGGAGCAGTATGCCTCTTGCCTGGCCATCGCCAGCGTGGCCCCGGAGCTGCCCGGTGCCCGGGAGTTCGCCCTGGCCTGCCGCCGCCACGGGGTGCGCCTTCACCTGGGCCACACGCAGGCCACCTGGGAGCAGGTGGAAGAAGCGATTGGCTGGGGAGCGGCCCATGTGGACCACCTCTACTGCGCCATGAGCGACAAGACCAAGCTGCGCCGCAAGCAATGCTGGCCCATGCGCGGCGGCGTGCTGGAAGCGGCCCTGTACTTCGACCAGTTGACCACCGAGCTGATCAGCGACGGCTGCCACCTGGCCCCCGAGCTGCTTCGCCTGGCCTACAAGCTCAAAGGTCCTCAGCGGCTGGCCCTGGTCACCGATTGCAACCGGGCGCTGGAGATGCCCGAGGGAAAGTACATCTTCGGTCCGCGGGAAGAAGGCGAACCGTTCCTGCACCGGCATGGGGTGGGGCTGATGCTCGACGGACAGGCGCTTGCCTCCAGCGCCGCGGGGATGGACCGCATCGTGCGCACCTTCTGGCAGCAAACCGGCGTGCCGCTGTGGCAAGTGGTGCAGATGGCCAGCTTGAGCCCGGCCCGAATGCTCGGCTGGGACGACCGCCTGGGGTCGCTGGAGCCGGGCAAGTGGGCCGACCTGCTGGTGCTGGACTCCGAGTTGTGCGTGCGGCGGGTTTATCTGGGCGGGGAGCTGGTCTGGGAAAACCGGTGTTGACAGCAGCTTCGCTTTGCTCTGGAAAAGCGTCCTTGGGGGACCGAAGAAACAATTGCACCACGCCGCCGCAGACGGTCTAATAGGAGCTAAAGGTCCCCTTGTGGCGGCTCTCCGCCGCAGGGCTGTAACGCTCCCGCCAAGAAGTTTCCCGCCGGGTTCGTTTTATCCCACCTGGGCAAGAACAAAGGAACGCACCGATGTGGAGATGGGCCGCACTGGTGGTGGTGCCGCTGGGGTTGGTCGCCTCGGCCCGGGCCGAAGAGCCCATCGACTTCGATACCCAAATCCGCCCCTTGCTGGCCGGGCGGTGTTTCAAGTGCCACGGGCCGGATGAGGACCACCGCGAAGGGGGGCTGGCTCTGCACTCCTTCCAGACGGCCACGCAGGAACTGGACAGTGGCCAGCGGGCCATCGTGCCCGGCAAGCCCGAGCAAAGTGCTCTCATCGCCCGCGTGACCAGTACCGAGGACTTCGAGCGGATGCCTCCGCCCGGGGCTGGCGAGCCGCTCAAGCCCCAGGAAGTAGAGCTGCTGCGGCGCTGGATCGCCCAAGGGGCCAAGTACCAGAAGCACTGGGCCTACGTGCCTCCCCGCCGCTGGGAGCTGCCGCAAGTAGAAGACCGCTCCTGGCCCAAAAACCCCATCGACTACTTCATCCTGGCCCGTGTGGAGGCGGCCGGCCTGCGACCCTCGCCCCAGGCAAGCCGCTACGAGCTGATCCGCCGCCTGAGCCTGGACCTGCGGGGCTTGCCGCCCACGCTGCAAGAGGCCGAAGCGTTCGCCCACGACCCGGACCCGGCCGCCTATGAAAAACTGGTGGACCGCTACCTGGCCGATCCGGCCTACGGGGAGCGTTGGGCGCGGGTGTGGCTCGACCTGGCCCGTTACGCCGACAGCAAAGGCTACGGCTCCGATCCGCTGCGGGAGATTTGGGCCTACCGCGACTGGGTCATCCGCGCTCTGAACGCCAACATGCCCTACGACCAGTTCACCATCGAGCAACTGGCCGGCGACCA
>JALSGI010000087.1 GCA_026982835.1 Planctomycetota bacterium
TGCCCGATGCCCCCGGTCCCACCTTCGAGGGGCGCGAGGTGGTGCTTGGTCCCCGGGCGGGCAACTACTACCTGGTTCGCCACGGGCTGAAAGAAGGGGAGCTGGTGGTCACCCGCGGCAACTTCACCCTGGACAGCGAAGTTCAGATCCAGGCCAAGCCCAGCATGATGACCCCCGAAGGGGGCGGAGGCGGCGGACACGATCACGGCGGCCACTCCGGGGGCAAAAAGCCCGCCGGCGGGCAGACGGCGCTTTTCGTCTCCGAGGAGTTTCGCCGCGAGGCCCAAGGCTTGTTGGAAACCTACGAAGTGGTGCGCGAGGCGATCCGCTCGGGCAACATGGAGCGGATCCGTGCCGCGTTCTGGCTCTTTGGGGCCACGCTGGAAGATGTGCACAGCGAGCTTTTACAGGGCCACGCCCTCATGCTCTGGCTTGATCTGCGGATGATGCTCCGCAACGACGTGGTGCTGGGCCGCGAGGTGCAACAACTGCACCAGGCCCGACGCATCTTCAAACAACTCACCGAGCACATCGACCGCCTGCGGCGGCAACTGCTGGCCGTGCCGCAACCCAAGCAAAAGCCCGGCAAGGACGACAGCAGCACGCACAACGATCACGGTTCCTCGCAATCCGCACCGGCCAAGCACGAACATGAGCACTGATGCTGCGCAATCCCCGGCCCCCAAGCGGCCGAATCTGCTGGATGGAATCATCCGTTTTTGCCTGGAAAACAAGCTGGTGGTGGCCCTGCTGATCGTGGCCGTCAGCGGTTGGGGCGTGCTGGTGGCGCCGTTTGACTGGGACCTGGGCCCCCTGCCCCGCTGGCCCGTGCCCACCGACGCCATCCCCGACATCGGCGAAAACCAGCAGATCATCTTCACCGAGTGGATGGGCCGCAGTCCCCAGGACGTGGAGGATCAGATCACCTACCCGCTGACCGTGGCCCTGTTGGGCGTGCCGGGGGTGAAGACCATCCGCAGCTATTCCTACTTCGGCTTTTCCACCATCTACGTCATCTTCGAGGAAGACGTGGAGTTCTACTGGTCGCGTACCCGGGTGCTGGAAAAACTGAACAGTCTCCCGGCCGGCACGTTGCCCGAGGGAGTGCAGCCGGCCCTGGGGCCTGATGCCACGCCGCTGGGGCAGATTTTCTGGTACACCCTGGAAGGACGTGACCCGGACGGCAAGCCCATCGGTGGCTGGGACCTGCACGAGCTGCGCACCATCCAGGACTGGTACGTGCGTTACTACCTGGCCGCCGCCCCGGGGATTTCCGAAGTGGCTTCTATCGGCGGCTACGTGCAGGAGTACCAGATCGACGTGGACCCGGACGCCATGCGGGCCTACGGCGTCTCGCTGCACCAGATCTTCCAGGCGGTGCGCAAGAGCAACATCGACGTGGGCGCCCGTAGCATCGAGATCAACCGCGTGGAGTATTTCATCCGCGGCCTGGGCTTCATTCGCCAACTGAAAGACATCGAGCAGACCGTGGTGGCCGTGCGGGACAACGTGCCGGTTTACATCAAGAACGTGGCCCGCGTCTCACTCGGCCCGGCCCTGCGCCGCGGCGCGTTGGACAAGGCCGGGGCCGAAGCCGTAGGCGGCGTGGTGGTGGTCCGCTATGGCTACAATCCGCTGAAGGCCATCCAGAACATCAAAGAAGTGATCCGGCGCGTGGCTCCGGGCCTGCCCACCAAGGCCGTGGTCGATTACGCCCAGGTGACCCGCGACCAGGTGGAAGCCCTGGCCAAGCAGCAAGGATTCGAAGCCTACGACCCGGAAACCGACCAGCTGAACCACGACGCCTGGGTGCGCTACCTGCGCGGTATCCCCCGCGAAAAGTGGCCCCGCTGGATCACCACCAGCCAGGTGACCATCGTTCCCTTTTACGACCGCACGGGGTTGATCTACGAAACCCTGGGCACGCTCAACACCGCGCTGGTGGAGGAGATTCTGGTTACGATCATCGTGGTCATTCTTTCGGTGATGCACCTGCGCAGCTCGATGCTCATCAGCGCCCTGCTGCCCCTGGCGGTGTTGATGACCTTCATCGCCATGAAATCGTTCGGGGTGGACGCCAACATCGTGGCCCTTTCCGGCATCGCCATCGCCATCGGCACGATGGTCGATATGGGCATCGTGCTGTGCGAGAACATGCTGCGGCACCTGGACGAAGCCCCCCCGGAGGAAAACCGCCTGGAGGTGATCTTTCGCGCGGCAAGCGAAGTGGGCTCGGCCGTGCTGACGGCCGTGGCCACCACGGTGGTGAGCTTCCTGCCGGTGTTCACCATGACCGGCCCGGAAGGGAAGTTGTTCAAGCCGCTGGCCTTTACCAAGACGTTCGCCCTGATCGCCTCGGTGGTGGTGGCCCTGGTGGTGCTGCCCCCGGCGGCCCACGTGCTCTTTGCTACCCGCGCGCCTTCCCGGCGGTGGAAAGTGGTGCTTTATGCCCTGCTGGGGTTGGGGGGCGTGCTGCTGGTGTGGCGATTGGGCTGGTGGGGCATCGGGCTGGTGCTGCTGGCCGTGGCCGCGTACCACCTGGCCGAGCCTTGGTTGCCGGCCAGGTTCCGGGGCCGCGGGCCGCTGCTAGCCAACGCGGCGGCGGTGATCGTCGTAGGCATCTTTCTCACCCAGGATTGGCTGCCGCTGGGTCCGGAGCGCGGATTTGCCCGCAACTTTATCTTCGTCACGGTGCTCATCGGCGGGCTGTTGGGCATATTCCAGGCGTTCCAGCGGTTCTTGTACCGGCCCCTTTTGAGCTGGAGCCTGCGCTACAAGAAGACCTTCCTGCTCATCCCGCTGGGCACGGTGTTGCTGGGCGGGGCCGTGTGGCTGGGATTTGATACGGTGTTCGGCTGGGTGCCCGCGGGACTGAACCGCCTGGGCCTGCCCGGGGAAAAACTACGCCAAAGCCGTCCCTGGCAAGCGGCCGCGGCGGTGTTTCCCGGGCTGGGCAAGGAGTTCATGCCGCCGCTGGATGAAGGGTCGTTCCTCTACATGCCCACGACCATGCCCCATGCCTCCATCGCCGAATGCCTGGACCTGCTTAAAAAACAAGACCAGCTCATCGCCTCCATCCCGGAGATCGACACGGTGGTGGGCAAGCTGGGCCGGGTGGAAAGCCCGCTGGACCCGGCTCCCATCTCCATGTTCGAGATCACCATCAGCTACAAGCCGGAATACAAAACCGACAAGAACGGCCGCCGGATCAACTACAAGTACGACCAGGCCAAGGGGCAGTTTGTGCGCGACGAGCAAGGCAACCTGATCGAAGACCCCGACGGACGCCCGTTCCGGCAGTGGCGCGACCACATCCGCACGCCCAACGACATCTGGGCCGAGATTCAGCGGGTGGCCCGCCTCCCCAGCACCACGGCCGCCCCCAAGCTCCAGCCCATCGCCGCACGCATCGTCATGCTGCAAAGCGGCATGCGGGCTCCCCTGGGGGTGAAGATCAAGGGCCCCGACCTGGACACCATTGAGCGCGTGGGCCTGGAGATCGAGCGTTTTCTCAAGGAGGTGCCCAGCGTGGAACCATCCACCGTGGTGGCCGACCGCGTGGTGGGCAAGCCCTACGTGGAGATCGAGTTCGACCGCGCCCGGCTGGCCCGCTACGGCCTGACCATCCGCGACGTGCAGGACGTGGTGGAAGTGGCCATCGGCGGCCGCCGGATCACGACCACCGTGGAGGGGCGCGAGCGGTTCCCGGTCCGCGTGCGCTACCTGCGCGAGCTGCGCGACCAGATCGAAACGATGAAGCGCATCCTGATCCCCACGCCCGATGGGGCCCAGATCCCCCTGGAACAAGTGGCTTACGTCCACTACGTCCGCGGCCCGCAGGTCATCAAAAGCGAAGATACGTTCCTTACCAGCTACGTCATTTTCGACATGAAGCCGGGGCAGGCCGAAGTGGACGTGGTGGAGGATTGCCAGCGCTACCTGCAAGAGAAGATTGCAAGCGGCCAGCTGGTGATCCCCCGCGGCGTCACCTACAGCTTTGCCGGAAGCTACGAGAACCAGATCCGCTCCCAGAAGACCCTTTCCATCGTGCTGCCGGTGGCGCTGTTCGTGATCTTCCTCATTCTTTACTTCCAGTTCAAATCCGTGATTACGACCACCATTGTCTTTAGCGGCATCCTGGTGGCCTGGGCCGGCGGGTTTCTCATGGTGTGGCTTTACGGGCAGGAGTGGTTTCTCAACTTCGAGGTGTTCGATGTGAACATGCGCCACTTGTTCCAGGTGCGGCCGATCAACCTGAGCGTGGCCATCTGGGTGGGATTCCTGGCCCTGTTCGGCATCGCCAGCGACAACGGGGTGATCATCTCCACCTACTTGGACCAGCGGTTTGCCGCCCGACGGATCGACTCGCCCGAGGAGGCCCGCAAAGCAACCATCGAAGCGGGCATGCGCCGCGTGCGGCCCAGCCTGATGACCGCCGCCACCACCATCCTGGCCTTGCTGCCGGTGCTTACTTCTACGGGCCGGGGGGCCGACATCATGGTGCCGATGGCCATCCCCAGCTTCGGCGGCATGGTGCTGGCCATGTTGAGCCTGTTCGTGGTGCCGGTGCTTTATTGCTGGGTCAAGGAGTTCAAGCTGCGACACGGCATCCAGGACGAACTGTTCGGCCAGCACGCCTCCGGCCGGTAGGGCGAGCCGCTGGTTTTGACTCGGGGGGCTTGGAGGTGTGGAGGCTTGGGGGCTTGGAGGGAAACGGAGCCCCGCACGTTAGTGCGGGGAGAAACCGCATCGGCGTGCGGCATGCGGCTTGCGGCTTGCGCCGGAGCTTCCGCTCCAAAGCAAGAACAAACGTTTTTTCTTGCAACGGCGAGCCGCCAGCGTAAGCCGGCGGTTGGTACGCACCAACGACCACTTGAAAAACCGCGTGCTGACGCACGCGGCTCGCCAGCATGTAAACACACCAGCGGCAAGCCGCCAGCTTTGGCTGGGTACGTGTTTAGCCAGCTAGCAACCGAAGTTCGACGCCGCAGGCGTCGCAGCTTCGTAGCCTCACGGTCGTCAGACCCCCGGAAGGCAGCATTTTTCCTTGTCCTTTAGCATCCCGAAGGGATGCCAGAGGGCAAAACGGTCCTTGTTTCTGGCACCCCTACCGGGGTGCAGGGTGGGGTAATGGCCGTCGCTTTCCGGTGGTCTCCGCTGCGCTCCGACCACCGGCTACTGGGCTGGCAAGCCTTCGGCTTGCTTTATGGTTTGGACACATCACATCTTGTGCTAGCACGCTATACACGTACAAGCCCGGGGCTCGCCAACCGCGTGCTGACGCACGCGGCTCGCCGGATAAAAATCGACACTTTTTTGCTCTGGAAACGTTCCGTCTTGGGCTTGCACGCTAAACACGCATCCAACTTTGCTCCCCGGAGAAAGATGGCCTTGCACAATCTCCAAAACCACGAAATAGTGCAAAAAACGGCCCTCTTGCCGACGTGATGCAGCAGAATGAATCGCAATTCCCGGCAGCTGACCCAGGCCCTGCGACGCTTTGCGGGCCAGCTGGGCTTTGCCGCCGTGGGGGTTACCCCGGCGGTGACGCCCACGGGGATTTCGCGTTTTTACCAGTGGCTTCAGGCCGGCTATGCGGGCCAGATGCGCTATTTGACCGACCGGGCCGAGTGCTACGCTCATCCTCGCCACGTGCTGGAAGGTGTGCGTTCGCTGGTGGTGCTGGCCCTTCCCTATCGTACCCAGGAGCCGGCCCCGGCGGTCCCCGGCCAGGGGCGCGTGTCGCGTTACGCCTGGGGCATCGACTACCACGACCTGGCCCGCCGGCGGCTCAAGCAACTGGTCCGCTGGCTGCACCAGCAGGCCGGTCCCTGCCGCGCCCGGGGCGTGGTGGACACCGCCCCACTGCTAGAGCGAGACTTCGCCCAGATGGCCGGACTGGGCTGGATCGGCAAAAACACC
>JALSGI010000088.1 GCA_026982835.1 Planctomycetota bacterium
CGATTTTCTCCGCCGACTGAAGTCGGCGGCTCGCCGGTTGCGTGAAAACGGACGCTTGTTTTTGCGCCACGGTAACAGTTCCGGCGAGCCGCGTGCGTGAGCACGCGGTTGCTACCGTTTGTGGCCGATGCTACGCTGGCCAACCGCCGGCTGACGGTGCGCGGCTCGCCGTTTGTGAGCGTTAGCGCCTGTTCTTACGTCGGTGCGGAAGCACCAACGCAAGCCGCCGGTCCCACGCCGCTTCTCCCCGCACTGACGTGCGGGGCTCCCTACTCTCAAGACCCAAGACCCACGCCCCAAGACCCAACCACTGACGTGCGGGGCTCCCTACTCTCAAGACCCAAGACCCACGACCCAAGACCCGACCACTGACGTGCGGGGCTTCTCCGCGGGCTAACACCCGCGGCTCGCCATCCCTCCAAGCCCTCAAGCCTCCAGGCCTTCAGGCCGTGACTGGCCCTGCTTGGCGGAACGAGCCAAAGCTGTTAAACAAAAACTCGCGGCGGCAAGTTCCCCCGTGGCTCCCCTCCTACACCACACGACGCCACCACGATGAGCGATCCGGAGTACAAGTACGACCTGGTGGTGGGCCTGGAGGTCCACGTGCAGTTGCTTACCCGCACGAAGCTCTTTTGCGGGTGTCCGAACCGCTTCGGAGCCGAGCCCAACACGCTCACCTGCCCGGTGTGCATCGGCATGCCGGGAGTGCTGCCGGTGATGAACCGCCACGCATTCCAGTTGGCCCTGCGGGCGGCCGTGGCGCTGAACTGCCAAATCGCTCCCATGACCAAGTGGGACCGCAAAAACTACTACTACCCCGATCTGCCCAAGGGATACCAGATCAGCCAGTACGACCTGCCCTTCAGCCACGACGGCTACCTGGAGATCAGCGACCCCAAGGGGGCTTTTGAGCCCAAGCGGGTGGGCATCATCCGCGTGCACCTGGAGGAGGACGCGGGCAAGAGCCTGCACGACGAGAAGGCCGGTCGGGCCGACAGCCGCATCGACCTGAACCGGGCCGGAACGCCGCTACTGGAGATCGTCACCCGGCCCGATATCCGCTCCCCGCAAGAGGCCAAGGCGTTTCTCACCGAGTTGAAGCTGCTGCTTTCCTACCTGGAAGTGTCCGACTGCAACATGCAGGAAGGGTCGCTGCGGGTGGATGCCAACGTGAACCTGCATATCCATACCCCGCAGGAAGTGGTGGCCACGCCCATCGTGGAAGTGAAGAACATGAACAGCTTCCGGGCGGTGGAGCGGGCCTTGGCCTACGAGGCCCGGCGGCAGTACCAGCAGTTTCTGGAAACCGGGCAGCGGCTGGGCCAGGTGCCCAAGCAAACCCGCGGCTGGGACGACCAGGCCCAACTCACACGCCCCCAACGGCAAAAGGAAGAATCCAGCGACTACCGCTACTTCCCCGAGCCGGACCTGGTGCCGGTGACCGTCCGCCCCGAGGAAGTGGAACAGGTACGCTCCAGCCTGGGCGAGCTGCCGGCCCCCATGCGCCGGCGGCTGCAGCAGCAATACGGCATCACCGCCTACGACGCCGATGTGATCGTCAGCCAGGGCCGGGGGGTGGTGGCCTACTTCGAGCAGGTGGCCGCCGCCAGCGGCAACGGCAAACAGGCGGCCAACTGGGTGCAGCGGGATGTGCTGCGGGTGCTGAAAGAGAACTCGTGGTCGATTGAGCGGTTTCCCCTGCCCCCGCAGCGCCTGGCCGAACTGGTGCAGCGGATCGACCAGGGGAAGCTGGATACCAGCCGCAGCCGCGAGGTGTTCCAGCACATGCTCCAGCACGGCACCACGGCCGACGAGGCGATGGAGCAGTTGGGGATCGAGGCGGTGGATGAGTCCACGCTGCTTGAGCTTTGCCGCCAGCTGGTGCAGGCCAACCCCAAGGTGGTGCAGCAGGTCAAGCAGGGCAAGACGAAGGCCATCGGGGCCCTGGTGGGCCAGGCCAAGAAGCGCAATCCCAACGTCGATCCCCGCCGGGTGCAGCAAATCTGCCTGGAGCTGATCCAGGGGGGATGAACAACGCGCAGCCCCGCACTGACGTGCGCACGCGGTTGCTACCGTTTGTGGCCGATGCTACGCTGGCCAACCGCCGGCTGACGGCGCGCGGCTCGCCGTTGCAAGAATCAAAGCAAGTCCACCAGGTACGTTGTTTTCCACAAAACACGCTTGCTTTTTCCTGCCCGGTGCGGAAGCACCGAGTCAAGCGTCCACATGCTAGCTGGCTAAACACGTACCAAGCTCGGGGCTCGCTCAAGACCCACGACCCAAGACCCAAGACGGCGCAAGCCGCACCCCATCGGCCGGATGCCTGCGGTGCTAGCGCTGCTGGCAGGCTGCAAGCCGGGGATGGAATCTCATGCATGAAAAACGATTGATCTGGTGAGTCCGGCCCCCGGGGCGTATAATCCTGCCCGCTTTGAAAGGCTCGCCGCGCTTGGGCCGGGGATTTCAGGATGCCCCGGCCGGAGAGGTTCCCTCTGCTTGCGGCGAGCGTGTCCCAAGAGCATTTGCTCGCTGCCGCCGCCGGGGTGCTGCAAGGAGGCGCACCATGCTGCGCAGGCCAGGCCGGAAGTGGATCAGCCCGCTGGTGCTGATGGCACTCGGCTTCTGCCTGACTGGGCGTGCGGCGGCCGACACGGTGCGGCTGCGGCTGGTTTGGGGCGGGGGAGAGAGTCGCACCTGGCAGGGGCGGATCGAAGTCCAAGGGACCACCATCCAGCAGTTTGTGCCGCTGGGGGTTCAGGCCGACGAGCCGGGCTCGCTGTGGCAGCAGGGGAGCGTGGTTCATCTGCGTTCCCGCTCGCCCCGAGTCTATGACGGCGTGGACCTGGTGCTCTCCTGGCAGCCGGAGGCCCAACTGCAACTGAGCTTCTGGCCTGCCGGGCAGTCTCCGCCCAAGGAGCCACTGACGGTACCGCTGGCGGAGGTGGTGAATCAACCGTGGGAGCAGGCGCTGGACCAGCAGGGGAATCACCTGGTGGTGCGTCGCCTGGGCGGGGACCGGCTTTGGCTCCAGGGCCCCCTGCCCGGGGCGATTGTAGCTCCGGGGACGCCCATGCAACTGGCCCTGGCCTGGAACGCCTGGAGCCCGCCGGAGGACGCCCGCGGGCAGTTGCTGTTGCGTTTGCGTCGCGGCCGGGCCGGAGAGGTGCTGCGGGAACAGCCGCTGCCGCTGCAAGACGTTCCCTCGGACCAGCGGCAACCGTGGTTCTGGCGCTGGGAGGCCCCGGCCCAAGAGGGCGTCTATACGCTGGAGCTGGAGGTGGTGCTGCGGCGGTGGTTGCTGAACCTGGGTCCGCAGCAGACCGTGGTGCTGGCCCGCCGCCAGTTCGTCGTGCTGGATGAAAAACGCCCCCTGCCGGCGGTGCCGCAGCAGAACTGGCAGGAAGTGGCCGTGCTGGACCCGACCAACCCCCGCTGGTGGCAGCGATGGAAAAAGCTGCGCTGGCCGCTGATCGGGAGCACGGCCCGCGATGCCGAACCCCGAGTGGAAACGACCGACTGGGCCGAGGTAGTCCGGCTGCCGCGCGGGGAAGGGCTGGTGGGTTGGACCAGCTACCAGTTGCCGGTGGAAGAGCCGGGCGTGCCCCACCTGCTGGAAGTGGAAGTGCCCCGGCACCTGGATCAAACCCTGGCCATCAGCATCCTGGAGCCGGACTCTTCGGGGCAGGTGGCCCCGATCGGGGTGGATTCCGGGGTGGAGAGTTTTCATCTTTGGCATCGGCCGTCCGCGGGCTGGACGCGGCATCGGGTGCTGTTTTGGCCTCGCTCGGAGATGCCGCTGGTGGTGCTGGCCCATGCCCAGGACATCCCGGCCACCTTTGGCAAACTGCGTTTGCTTCGGGCGTCGGGGTCGTTGTCGTCGCAGCAACCCGCGGCCCCGGCGCAGCCCGGCCCCCGGCGGCGCGTGCTGGCGCTGATGAATCGCCCGCTGTTCCCAGAAAACTTCTCTGCCACCGGGGGCGTGGACCCTTTTAGCCGCCGTAGCCTGGACGATTGGCTCACTTTCTACCAGGGGGGTACGCGACTGGTGCAGTACTTGCAATGGGCCGGGTACGGCGGAGCGGTGGTGAGTGTGTATAGCGACGGGGGAACGATCTATCCCAGCCGCCGGCTTCAGCCCACCCCCCGATACGATACCGGGTTGTACTTCGACACCGGGGAGGGCTGGCCGCAGAAAGACGTGCTGGAGCTGCTGTTTCGCTTGTTCGATCGGCAGGGGCTAGTGCTGGTGCCGGCGGTGGATTTTTCCTCCCCGCTGCCGGAGCTGGAACAGCAGATCCGCTCCTCGGGCCGGCAAGCTCCCTTCCGCTGGACCAACCCCCAGGGAAACACCTGGACCGAACATCACCCGCCGCAGCGAGGCCGAGCCCCGTACTACAACCTGCTCCATCCCCAGGTGCAGCAGGCCATGCTGCGCGTGCTGGGGGAGCTGGTGGAGCGGTATGGGCATCACCGCTCCTTTGGCGGCGTGGCCGTCTCCCTCTCCCCGGAAAGCTATGCCGTGCTTCCCTCGGCTCCCTGGGCGATGGACCCGGAGACGATCGAGCGTTTCTTGCGCGACACGGGCCTGCAAATCCCCCAGCCGGGGCTTTCGCCCCGCACACTGCCTTACTGGGTGCTTCGTTCCTGGGGGCGGCAGTGGTACCAGTGGCGCAGCGGCCAGGTGAGCCGCTTCTACGCCCAGGCTGCGGCCTTGGTGCACGGCAAGCACCCCCAGGCCCACCTGTACCTGCTGACCAACGACTTGCTGCTGCGGCCCGATCTGCAACCGCTGCTGCAGCCCCAATTGGATCGGAGAGCGCCCGCCCAGCGGATTTGGGAACAACTGGGGCTGGATCTTCCCCGGTTGCAGCAACAGGGGGTGCGGGTGGTGTTGAGCACGCTGCGGCGCCCGGGACACCAATGGCCCCAGCGGCGATTGCAACTGGCCGTAGAAGACGTGTTGAACGAAACCCTGAAAAAACTCCAGCCCCGGACCGCCGGGTTCTACCACCTGCCCGAAGAGCTGCCCATCCAATCCCACGGGGAACAAACGCCTTTTCCCGGAGGCACGACCTGGCTGGTTTCCCAGCTGGTGCCGCTGGGGGAGCAGAACCGGCAGCGGCTGGCCACCGCGCTGGCCCAAGGCAAGTTCCAGGAGATCATCGACGGAGGCTGGATGCTGCTGCTGGGGCAGGAAGAGGCGTTGCGTCCCTGGCTGCTGGCCTACCAGGCGTTGCCCTCGCGGGAGTTTCAGACCCTGGCCGGCAGCGGCCAACCGCTGGTGGTGCGTTGGACCAGCCAGGGGGATGCGTCGTTTGCCTACGTGGTCAACCCCACTCCCTGGCAGTTGCAAGCGCGGCTGCACTTTACGGCCCCGCCCCGCTGCCAGGCCTGGCAGTTGCCCGGCCGAACCCCGCTAGGGGTGCGCGTCCATCCGGACGCCGTGCAGGAGCTGACCTTGCCGTTGCCCCCTTACGGCTTGCAAGTGGTGCAGTTTTCGGCTCCGGGAGTGGTCATTCGCCGAGCCGAGGTGGAGATGGATCCCCAGGCGGCGCAGACGCTGGTGCAAACGGCCGACTCGCTGCTGGGGCGGCTGGGGCAGTTGCGGCATCCGGGCCGGCCGCTCCCTCTGCCCGGGGCCGGCTTCGAGCAACCGGGGACCAACCCCGCCGAAGCATTCGGCTGGAGCCTTTCGGCCCAGCCCGGCGGCAAGGCCCAACGCGACTCCCAGTTCCATCGCAACGGCCAGTGGTCGCTGCGGATGGAGAGCAGCTCGGGCGTGGTGTCGGCCGTAAGTGGGCCGCTGTCCCTTTCCGGCTCGGGCCGCCTGGCCGTGACCGCGTGGCTGCGCACCGACGCTACCGCCCGGCAACCCACCTTCCGCCTGGCCGTGCAGGGGACGTACTACGGGCAGCCGTACT
>JALSGI010000089.1 GCA_026982835.1 Planctomycetota bacterium
ATAGATGTCGCTGCGTGGGTCGTTGCGCTTGGCCCCGCTGGCCTTCTCCAGTCCGGCATAATCCACCGTGCGGAGGTTCTTCCCCTCTTCCTGGTCCAATTGGGAAGCCAGCCCGAAGTCCACCACATTGGCCACCCCGCGACTGGAGATCAGCACGTTGCTGGGCTTCAGGTCCCGGTGCATGATCCCCTTCTGGTGAGCGTAGCGGATGGCGTTGGTCACGTCGATCATCAGCCGGGTGCTTTCGCCGGGGGATAGTCGGCGGCGGATGCGGATCAGGTCGCGCAAGTTCTGCCCCTCGACGAACTCCATCACGATCCAGTGCCGCCCCCGGTGTTTGTCCACTTCGAGGATGGGCACAATGTTGGGATGGCGCAGGTTCAGGCCCATCCGCCCTTCCCGCAGGAATTGTTCCGTTTTGATCGGGTCTTCGCTGTAGCGGGAGCGAAGGACTTTCAGGGCGACGATCTGGCCGGTTTTCTTGTGCACGGCTCGATACACGCGGGCAAACGTCCCGGCCCCCACCAGGTACAGCACCTTGTACGGGCCGTAGAAAAACCCCCGCCGGTCGCCCCGAAGAAGGCGTTCCACCTGCCAGTTGGTAAGCTGGTCGTGGCGGATGAAGAACTTGAGGAACTCCTGGGCAGGGACGTCGCGGCGTCCCAACTCCTGCCACGCCGCCTGAACATCGTCCGGCTTGACCAGCTCCAGGTCCAGCAGCAGATGTGACACCCGTTCGGCTGAAACGGCCATTAAAGTGCAGACCCTCGACGCGACAGGTTGCCCGTGTCCGCTCGGCGGTCAGAATACAACATACTACGTACTACTTGAATCTGTGTCCTCTACCGGCCCAATCCGGCAACCACCGCCGATCATTTCCTTATCTTATTCCAGCCCTTTCCCCGGAGCAACCTTGTGACGGCGGCGGGTGCCGGATTCGTTCTCCGCTGGGTGGGAGCCTGTCCCTGGGCGGCGCCTCCCCCCCGGACAAAAGGAACCGCAGAAAAAGCAAGCAATCCTACCCCGGGCAGACTTGGATTTTTCACACGAAGAACTTTACAATAACTGCTGGTGGAGACGATGGATGAGTGAAGAAAAAGTTGCATTACGGCCGGGGAATGTTTATAGTGCCATAAAGGACCAAAGAGTCCTGTTTTCCTGCCGCCACCGTCCCACCCCCCAACGCCTTCCCGCCTGAAGGAGAGCCACCGATGCGTTGCCGGCAAGCTGTTCGAGGAGTTTCTATCTGGGTTTGCCTGGCCTTGGGTGTTCTCACTTTGAGAGGGGCTGGTGCCGTCTTGGCCGGGGAACCTGGCGAAAAGGTCGATTTCACCACGCAGATCCGCCCGCTGCTTTCGGACCGGTGTTTCAAGTGTCACGGCCCCGACTCCAACGCCCGCGAGGCCGAGCTGCGGCTGGACATCCGCAAGGGGGTGTTCGAGCCGCGCGAGGACGGCCAGGCGGTGGTGGTGCCGGGTAAACCGGAGCAAAGCCCCCTCTACCAGCGGATCGTCACTGAGGATGAAGACCTGCGGATGCCCCCGGCCGAAGGAGGCAAGCGGCTTTCCCGGGCCGAAGTGGAGCTGATCCGCCGCTGGATCGAGCAAGGGGCGCCGTGGCAGGATCACTGGGCCTTCGTGCCGCCCAAGCGGCCTCCGCTCCCCCAGGTGAAGAACCGCCAGGGAGTGCAGAACCCGATCGACCTGTTCATCCGCGCTGGCCTGGAACGGGAAGGGCTACAACCGGCCCCCGAGGCCAGCCGGGAAACGCTAATCCGCCGCGTCACGCTCGACCTGACCGGCTTGCCCCCCACGCTGGAAGAGGTGGACCGCTTCCTGGCCGACACCCGGCCCGATGCCTATCAGCGCCTGGTGGATCGGCTGCTGGCCTCGCCCCATTACGGAGAACACATGGCCCGCTACTGGCTCGACGCGGCCCGCTACGGCGACACGCACGGGCTGCACCTGGACAACTTCCGCTCCATCTGGCCTTATCGGGACTGGGTGGTTCGTGCCTTCAACGCCAACATGCCCTTCGACCAGTTCACCATCGAGCAGATCGCCGGCGACCTGTTGCCCAACGCCACGGTGGACCAGCGCGTGGCCACCGGCTTCTTGCGGTGCAACGTGACCACCAGCGAAGGGGGAGTGATCGAGGAGGAGTTCCGGGTGCGGTACACGGTGGACCGTACCGAGACGGTGGGCACGGTGTTTTTGGGCATGACCATCGGTTGTGCCGTGTGCCACGAGCACAAGTACGACCCGATCAGCCAGCGCGAGTTCTACCAGCTCTATGCTTTCTTCAACAGTGCGGCGGACCGCGGGCTGGACGGCAACGCCCCGCTGCCTCCGCCGGTGATGAAGCTCCCTACCCCCGAAACCGAGGCCCAACTGGCCAAACTTCGCTCCCAGTTGCAAAAGGCCCAAAAAGCCTACCAGGGGGCCCTGGCCAAATTGGACTACAAGGATCCGCTCCAAAACGCCTCCGACACCGAACTGGACGGCGTGGACGAGGTGTGGGTGGATGAGCAACTCCCCGCCGGAGCCAGTCCGCAGGGGAACGAAGGGGCCAACAGTTGGCAGTGGGTTTCCCCGCCGGAGCATCCGGTCCATTCCGGGCAGAAGGCCACCGTGCGCAAGGCCAAGGAGCTGAGCCAGCACTTTTTCCTGGGGGCCGATCCTCCGCTGGTGATCCAGCAAGGGGACGTGCTGTTTGCCTACGTCTATCTGGACCCCAAGGACAAGCCCGAGCAGATCATGCTCCAGTTCCACAGCGGCAACTGGGAGCATCGGGCCTACTGGGGCAAGAACCGCATTCCCTGGGGACGCAACAACACCCCCAGCCGCCGCCGGATGGGCGATCTGCCCGCTGCGGGCAAGTGGGTCCGCCTGGCCGTGCCGGCCGAGTCCGTGGGGCTGAAACCAGGAGACAAGGTCGATGGCTGGGCCTTCACCCAGTTCGGCGGCACGGTGTACTGGGACCGGGCCGGCGTGCGCCGGGCCTATCCGCCCGAGCAAGGCGGTTTTGTCTCCTTCCGTCGCTGGCTGGCCGTGGCTGAGCGGACCCACGGGGCCGGGCTGCCCAAGGACTTGAAAAAGATCATCGACACCCCGGCCGAAAAACGCAGCAAGGACCAACTGGCCCGGCTGCGACGCCATTTCCTGGAAAACGTCTGCGTGACCACCCGCAAGGTGCTCCAGCCGCTGCGGCAAAAACGCGACGAGCTGAAAAAACAGATCAAAAAGGTGGAAGACTCCATGCCGGCCACGCTGGTGATGGCCGATCTGCCCAAGCCGCGCGACACCTACGTGCTGCTGCGCGGCGAGTACGACCGCCCGGACAAAAAGCAAAAAGTGCAGCCGGATGTGCCGGCGGTGTTCCCACCGCTGCCCGAGGGAGCCCCGCGGAACCGGCTCGGGCTGGCCCAGTGGCTCGTGCGGCCCGATCATCCGCTTACGGCCCGCGTGGCCGTCAACCGCCTCTGGCAGCAGTTCTTCGGCACCGGGATCGTCAAGACCAGCGAGGACTTCGGCTCCCAGGGCGAAGTGCCCAGCCACCCGGAGCTGCTGGACTGGCTGGCCGTGGAGTTCATCGAAAGCGGCTGGGACGTGAAGCACATCGTGCGGCTGATCGTCACCAGCGCCACCTACCGGCAAAGCTCGGCGGCCACGCCGCAGTTGATTCAGCGCGACCCGGAAAACCGCCTGCTGGCCCGCGGGCCCCGCTTCCGATTGGATGCCGAGGTGCTCCGCGACCAGGCACTGGCCGTAAGCGGTTTGCTGGTGCGCAAGCTGGGCGGTCCCGGGGTGAAGCCCTACCAGCCGCCGGGCATCTGGGAGGCGGTGGCCTATCCTTCGAGCAACACGGCCAAGTACAAGCAGGACCACGGGGAGAAGCTCTATCGGCGTTCGCTGTACTTGTTCTGGAAGCGCACCGCCCCGCCGCCCAACATGGTGGCCTTCGATGCTCCCAGCCGCGAATCGTGCACGGCCCGGCGCCCCCGGACCAACACGCCCTTGCAAGCCCTGGTGACGCTGAACGATCCCACTTTCGTCGAGGCGGCCCGAGCCTTGGCCCAGCGAGTGCTCAAGGAAACCAGCGGCACGCTGGAGGACCGGCTGGTGTGGGCCTTCCGCACCGTGACCGCCCGGCGGCCCAAGCCCCGGGAACTGGCCGTGCTCCGCCAAGCCTACCAGGACCACCTGGCCCATTTCCGCCAGCATCCCGAGCAGGCCAAAAAGCTGCTCCAGGTGGGCGAGTCGCCGCGGGATGAGTCGCTGGACGTGGCCGAGCACGCCGCCTGGACCATGATCGGCAACCTGCTGCTGAACCTGAGCGAAACGCTCACCAAGGGTTGATCCGGAGCTTTCCACACGCTCCCCCCAGCAACCCGCTTGACAACCAACACGCTTCCAGGAGGCGAGACGATGGACCCGGTGCGAGAATACGAATTGATGATCACCCGGCGGCACTTCTTCGGCCGCATGGCCACCGGGATCGGTGTCCCGGCCCTGGCCGGGCTGCTGGACCCGGAGGTGTTCTCCCGCGCGGCCCTGGCGGCCAGCAAGGACCACGGGGCGCTTGGTTCTCCGCACTTTCGTCCCCGGGCCAAGCGGGTCATCTACTTGTTCATGTCCGGCGCCCCCTCGCAGATGGACCTGTTCGACTACAAGCCCAAGCTCGACGAGCTGTTCGATACCGATCTGCCGGACTCGGTCCGCATGGGGCAGCGGCTCACGACGATGACCTCCGGGCAGAAGCGGTTCCCGATTGCCCCCTCGATGTACAAGTTCAAGCGGCACGGGCAGGGGGGCACCTGGATGTCGGAGCTGCTTCCGCACCTGGGCACCGTGGCCGACGATATCGCCGTGATCAAAACCCTCCACACCGAGGCGATCAACCACGACCCGGCTATCACCTACATCCAGACCGGCTCGCAGATTCCCGGCCGCCCCAGCCTGGGGGCATGGCTTTCCTACGGGCTGGGGAGCATGAACGAGAACTTGCCGGCGTTCGTGGTGCTGATTGCCACCTGGAGCGCCAAGCGGGACGCTCAGGCGCTGTTTGCCCGACTCTGGGGCAGCGGCTTTTTGCCCTCGCGGCACCAGGGGGTGGCCTTGCGCTCCAAGGGCGATCCGGTGCTGTACCTGACCAACCCGCCGGGCGTGGACCCGGCCACCCGGCGGCGGATGCTGGACGCCCTGAGCCAGTTGAACCAGGAGCTTTACAAGGACTTTGCCGACCCGGAGATTGTTACCCGGATCGCCCAGTACGAGATGGCCTACCGGATGCAATCGTCGGTGCCGGAGCTGATGGACTTCTCCAACGAGCCGGAGCACGTGCTCAAGATGTACGGCCCCGACGTGCACAAGCCCGGCACGTTCGCCGCCTGTGCGTTGCTGGCCCGACGACTGGCCGAACGCAACGTGCGGTTCATCCAGATCTTCCACCGCGGCTGGGACCACCACGGAGCCCTGCCCCGCGATCTGCCCTTGCAGTGCCGCGACATCGACCAGCCCTGCGCCGCTTTGATCAAGGACCTGAAGCAGCGTGGGCTGCTGGACGATACGCTCATCATCTGGGGCGGCGAGTTCGGCCGCACGGTTTATTGCCAGGGCAAGCTCACCCGCACCAACTACGGCCGGGACCACCACCCGCGCTGCTTCTCCATCTGGATGGCCGGGGGCGGGATCAAGGGCGGCATCACCTACGGCGAGACGGACGACTTCAGCTACAACATCGTCCGCGACCCGGTGCACATCCACGACCTGAACGCCACCATCCTGCACTGCCTGGGCATCGACCACCGGCGGTTCACGGTCAAGTTCCAAGGGCTGGACGCCCGGCTCACCGGCGTGGGCGAGCAAGGGAAGGTGGTCCACGGCATCCTGTCGTAACGG
>JALSGI010000090.1 GCA_026982835.1 Planctomycetota bacterium
TGCTGGAGCACTGGAACGCCCGATTCAAAGCCGGCATGGACGGCACGGCGGGCAACAACCAGCGTTTTACCACGCGATTGGGCCTGGACGTGGACCACAAGGATCCCCGCTTCGTCTGGTCCTCGCAGTTGGACTACGTGGTGACCACTTCCTCGGGAGAGCAAATCGAGAACGAGGCGATTTGGGACGGACGCTTCGAACGCCTGAACAAGGAGAATCCCACCGGCTGGTTCGTACACAGCAACGTGGAATACGACCGGTTTACGGCATTCGATGTGCGGATCACGCTGGACGGGGGGCTGAGCTACTACTTCGTCCGCGATCCCGACCTTTCTTTCAAAGGACGGATGGCCGGGGGGACCTCGCGCGAGTTCGGCGTGCCGGGAGCGGAATACATCCCGGAGTTCTCCTACGGCCTGGAGCTGCAATGGAAGCCGAACCAGCGCCACGAGCTGAAAGCTAAAACGGACGTGTTTTCCGACGTGCGGGACTTCAGCGACTTTCGGGCCACCACCCGGGCCACCTGGCGCGTGCAGGTAGATTCGGCCGACCGGGTGGGCCTGCAATTCGAGCTGCTCAACCGCTACGACAGCACGCCCAACGGCAAAAAGAAATACGACCTGACCTACAGCGTGCAGCTGGTGTGGGACTTGTAGGGGAATGACGCAGGGATGCCGCTTTCTCGGTACGTGTTAGCGTGCTGGCACAAGAAGGGAGCATTTCCAGAGCAAAAGAGTTGATTTTTATCCGGCGAGCCCCGGGCTTGGAGCCCGGGGAGGGCCAGGAAAAAAACGCATGTTGATCTTCTCCGCCGACTAAAGTCAGCGGCTCGCCGGTTGCAAGAATAAGCGCTTTTTCTCGCACTGGTGCGGAAGCACCACCGCAAGACCCAGGACCCAAGACCCAAGACCTTCGGTGCGGAAGCTCCGGCGAGCCGCGTGCGTCAGCACGCGGTTGCTACGGTTTGTGGTCATTGCTCCGCCGGCCAACCACCGGCCGGCGCCGGCGGCTCGCCATCCCTCCAAGCCCCCAAGCCTTCATGCCGTCCGCTCAGCCCAGGCGCAGCCGCTGGTGGTCGATCCGCTTCAGGTCGAACACGCCCAGTCCGGCCAGTCCGGCCAGGGCCACATGCTGCGGCTGGCGAATGTGGAACTGCTCCGTGGGTGGCAGCGGCTTTCCATCCAGCCGGGCCCGGGCGTCCAGTCCCATCTGGGCCACCGGTGGCAGCCCTTCCCGGCGGCGCTTCTGGTCGATGATCCGCCAGCCCACATGATCCAGCGCCACCGGGTCGGTGGCAAACAAGAGCGAACGATACTCCCAGATAGCAAAGGTGGGGTTCCAGTTGCCCGGGCCACCTTCGTAGGTGCCCACCAGCCCATCCAGGATCTGCAACACCGCCTTTTGCCGGATCGGCTCCAGGCTGACCATGGCCGGGATGAAGGTGCCGCATTGGTTGAGCGTTTGCCCGGCGTGGGTGTAGTAGCTGTGGCCGATGTGGGAACGGGCCACGTTGTTCACCAGCCCGTGCGACAGGTTCTTAAGCGCCAGGGTGACCCCGGCCGAGCGGTGGTCCTTGAGCACCGGGATGGAGATGAACTTGTCCACCTTGCGGGTGACGATGGTGGTCAGGTGGGAGCGGAAGCGGCGGTCGTCGTGCGGATCGTGCACCGGGGCCGCATAGGGGAGCCAGCGGTACACATCCGGGTCGTAGCCGGCCACGCGGTGATCGCGCCACAGCGCTCCATGCGGCTGGCCGTCCAGGCGCAGCTGATGCTCGTCGTAGCGGGAAGAAGCGCACTCCCAGTGGACTCCATCGGGCAGAAAGTAAGGATAGCCGCAAGCCAGGAAGTCCTGCTTGTAGCGCTCAAAGACCAGGATGTCCCGCTTGCGCACCCCCGCCCGAACCAGGCAAGCGATCACCTCCTGCACCAGCTCGATGCTGGAGATGGAATGGGGCTTGCCCACCGGCACCACCTTGATCCCCACCCGATCGCCTCGCTGGAAGAAAAACCGCCAGGCCTCCACCGGTTCCTGGCAGCCCACCAGGCGGCACATACCGGCGGCCACCATTTGGGCGATCGCCTGGCGATTGCGGCGGAGGTTGACCACCGAGCCGGGATGACGCACCTCGACCACCCGCCCGGGAAACGGCCCGGGCAGCCCCAGGCGAGCCTTGCCGGAGGCTTTGTGGGCGGGCGCGTCCCGGCGGTTCAGCCAGGCATAGCCGGCCGTACCGGCGGCACTGAGAGCCGCGGCGCCGAAGAACAAACGGCGATCCAGCGCTCCGCCGCGGGCGTGTCTTTTTTTCCTGGGGCAGCTCACCTCCAGCGACTCCCAAGCCAGGGGGTTCCCATGCCTTGCTCCATTATGGCGTGCTGTGGCCGGGAGGGCCAAGCAGGTTTCCACTTCCCGTTGCTGGGAACGTCTTTTGCGCAGATACTTTATAAGTGGGGAGTTTATTTTCCCGATGCCCATTTACAGGGGAACTGCTCGCCCGGGCCGCGAGAGTGCAAGGCAACACCTCCAGGGGTAAATGAACCGAGGGTTTGATGTCCGATTCCACCTCCCCCGAGACGGCACTTCAGGAGCGGATCGTCCGTCAGATCCGCCAAACGCTGGTCCAGATCGGCCAACTGGCCCACGAAGCCGAATCGGCCCAAGAGTTCCATGCCGCACTGCTGCCGCTGGTGCTGGAGGCGTTGGCCGCCCCCGGCGGGGGCGTCTGGCAACTGGCCGGGGAAGAAGGCTGGCAACTGGCCCGCCAGCAGTTCCTCAAACCCTACCTCGACCGGCTCAAAGAGCAACTGGAAGAGACGGCCCAGGAAGCCTGGCGGCAGCGCAAGGCGGTGCTGCTGCGCATCCCGGCCCGGGACGACCAGCCCGGGGAGTGTATCGTCGCCGCCCCGCTGGGCGAGCCGGGCGTGCTGCAAGCCCTGCTGCTGGTGGTGGTGGACCGCGACGCGGGCCCCAAGGTGCAGGAAGGCTACCGCAGTTTTCTGGAACAGGTGCGGCAGCTTTCGGCCGAGTTTTACCGCCGCCAAGGGCTGGAACAACTCAAAGCCGACGCCCAGCGCTGGCAGCAACTGGCCGCCTTCGCCGACCGGGTGCATCGCAGCCTGGACCTGACCGAAACCGCCTATGCCCTGGTCAACGAAACCCTGGCCCTGCTGGACGCTGACCGGGTGACGGTGCTGGTGCGGCGGGGGAAGCACTACCGGGTGCGGGCCGTCAGCGGCCAGGACCTGTTCGACCCCCGCAGCAAGCTCATCCGCCGCTTGCAGCGTTTGGGCACAGCCGTGGCCCGAACCAGCCGCGACTTCACCTACTCCGGCACCGAGGAGCTGCCCCCGCAGCTCCAAAAACCCCTGCAAGCGTTTCTTGAGGAATCGCACGCCCGCGGGCTGTGGATCCTGCCCCTGGTGCCGCCGGAGGAGCCCGAGCCCCCCGATGAGGCGATCAAGGACACCACCGTACGCAAGAAGCGCCGCAAGCGTGCCGCGTTGCCCGATGGGCTGCTGGTGCTGGAGTGGTTCGAGCAGACCGGCCCGGGCGAACCCTCAGCCCGGCTGCTGCCCCAGGTGCGCAGGCATGCGGCGGTGGCCCTGGGCAAGTCGCTGGAGTACCAGGAGCTGTTTCTGCTTCCGCTTTGGCGGGCGTTGGGGCGAAGCTGGCTGGTGCGCAAGCTGCGGCAGATGCCCGTCTCGCTCACGGTGCTGACGCTGGTGGGAGCCCTGGTGGGGGCGTTGGTGCTGGTGCCGGCGGATTTTGAGATCGAGTGCCCCGGCACGCTGGAGCCGGCGGTGCAGCAGCGGGTGTTCGCCACTGCCGAGGGGGTGGTGCAACAGGTGCTGGTGGAACACGGTCAGGAAGTGCGCCGGGGGCAGAAGCTACTGCAACTGAAAGACGTCGATCTGGAAGTGCAACTGGCCGACCTGACCGGCCAGCTGCTGGCCACCGAAAAACGCCTGGAGGCGGTCAACGCGGCCATCCTGGCCGGCAAGCGCCTGTCGGATGTGGAACGTAACCGCCTGCTGGCCGAACAGGCCCAACTCAGTAAAACCCTCCAAGGGCTCAAGGAGCAGATTGCCCTATACCGCCGCAAATTCGAGCAACTGGAAATCCTCAGCCCGCTTTCCGGCCAGGTGATCACCTGGGACGTGCGCCGGCGGCTGGAACACCGCCCCGTGGCCCGCGGACAGCACCTGCTCACCGTGGCCGACCTGAAGCAGGATTGGGAGCTGGTGCTCCGCCTGCCCGACTACCGCCTGGGCCACGTGCAGCAAGCGCTGGAGGAACAAGGGGGCACACTGCCGGTGCGGTTCTTCCTGGCCAGCGAGCCGCAGCGGACCTATCGCGGCCACCTGGAGGCCCAAGCGATGGAACTGCGAGCCGACGTGCATCCGCAGCGGCCCGAGGAAGCCAACGTGCTGCTGGTGCGTTGCCGGTTCGACAAACGCCAGGTGCGTTACCTGCGTCCGGGCACCACGGTCAAGGCCCGTATTTACTGCGGCCGCCGCAGTCTGGGCTACGTGTGGTTCCACGATCTGTGGGAGTTTGTGCAAACGCGGATTTTGTTCCGCTTGTGATTGGCCTCACGAGGCGACTCAAGTTCCGCTTCACTTGCAAGGACAAACGAAATACATACAGCGGCGAGCCCGCGGCTTTGTACGTGTTTAGCGTGCTAGCACAAGGTGTGATGTGTCCAAACCATAAAGCAAGCCGAAGGCTTGCCAGCCCAGTAGCCGGTGGTCGGAGCGCAGCGGAGACCACCGGACCGCAGCGGCCTTTCTCTCACCCCGCACCCCGGCAGGGGTGCCAGAAACAAGGACCGTTTTGGCCTCTGGCATCCCTTCGGGATGCTAAAGGATAAGAAAAAACGCTGCCTTCCGGGGGGCTGACGACCGTGAGGCTACGAAGCTGCGACGCCTGCGGCGTCGATCCTCCGGCTGCTAGCTGGCTTAACACGCACTCCGCCGGCGAAGGAAAACCAAAAATTACGGATCAAACGGAACCCAAATCGAAACCGCAAGGAACCCATACCATGCCCATGCACAACAACCGCTTTCCACAAAAACTGGCTGTCTCCTTGGTGCTGGCGTTGCTTCTTCCCGGGGCGGCTGCGGCCCAGCAGCGGTCGCTCACACTGGAGTTGTGCCTGGTTTCGCCGCTTTACGATATCCAGGTGCCTGCCCAACAGGCCGGCGTGCTGCGGGAGATGTACGTCCGCGAGGGGCAAGAGGTGGAGCCGGAGGCCATGCTGGCCCTGATCGACGACCGCTCGGCGCAGCGGGCCTTCCAGATCGCCCGCCTCCAGTACCTGCAGGCCCGCTACGAGGCCGAAAACGACATCGATGTACGCTACGCCCAGGCCGCAGCCGAAGTGGCCAAGGCCGAGCTGGAGGCGGCTGTGGCCAGCAATCAGCGGCTGCCCGGCACGATCAACCCGGCGGAGCTGCGCCGCTTGCAACTGGCCCATCACCGCTCCAAGCTAGCCATCGAGCAGGCCCGCCGCGATCACCAACTGGCCCAGTACAACATGCAAATCCGCCAGGCCGAACTGCAAGAGGCCGAGGACCAGCTGGGGCGGCACAAGATTTCCATGCCGCTGGGCAAGCCGGCCGTGGTGGTCGAGATTCTCAAGCACCGGGGCGAGTGGGTCAAGCCGGGCGATGCGGTGTTTCGCATCATGCGATTGGACCGGGTGCGGGTGGAAGGGTTTGTCGATGCCCGGCTCTTCGGCCCCCAGGAAGTGCAGCGTCGCCGGGTGCAGGTACTGGTCACACTGGAGCGCGGGCGGCAGGAGCAGTTCCAGGGGCAGATCGTTTCGGTCCATCCGGTAGTGCAGCAGGACGGCCACTACCGGGTGCTGGCCGAGGT
>JALSGI010000091.1 GCA_026982835.1 Planctomycetota bacterium
CCTGCAAGGACTGGTCGAGCCGTAATCCCTCCAGGATCGGGTGCCGCTTTGTCCAGGAAACGGAGCTTCCCATGACACATGCCCCCTTCGGCCCTCTTCAGACGCTGCTGGAAAAGATCGGTCCTGCTTCCCGGCCCGTGCTGGTCGTCGGACTGGACGGCGGCACCTGGGACGTATTGGAGCCGCTGTGCCGCCAGGGGGTGATGCCGCACTTGAGCGAGCTTTGCCGCCGGGGAGTTGCCGCCCCGCTCCGATCCACCACCCCTTGGCTCACCCCGGCCGCCTGGAGCACCTTCCTGACCGGACTGGAACCGCAGCAACACGGCATTTGGGATTTTTTCCGCCTGGAGCAAAAGCAGCAAACCCTGGTGCTCAACCGCAGCGAGCACATCCGGGGCGAAACGCTGCTGGAGCGGTTCGAGCTAGAAGGCCGTGAAGCCGTTTCCATCGATCTGCCCATGACCTGGCCCCCGCCGGTCCCCGGAGCCTGGGTGCTAGGCGGGTTCGACGCGCCCAACGCCTCTTCGGTGCTGGAGGCGGCGCCGCAATTCGCCGCGGCCTTGCAGCGGGCCGGGGTGCCGTGGTTGCCCCACCCCAGGCTGGATCGCGTGCCGCAAACCCCCGATCAGTTGCAGGCCACCGTGGAAAGCTGCCGCCGCGTGATGGCCAACCGGGTGCAAGCGGCCCAAGTGGCCGACTCGTGCCGGGACTGGCAACTGCTGATCGTCCAGTTCCAGGCACTGGATGGCTTTCAGCACCGCTGCTGGCACTTTATCGAGCAGGCCGTCCGGGAAGGGATTGACAGCTCCCCGGAAGCGACTCTCTGCGGGCGATTCTTCCGCTACCTGGACGAACAACTGGGGCGGTTGCTCCAACTGGCCCAGCGACGCAACGCGGCCGTGGTGCTGCTGAGCGACCACGGCTTCGGGCCCAACCGGGGGCGGCTCAACGTGCCCGGGCAGTTGTACCGCCTGGGCCTGCTACAGCCGGCAAGCGGCTGGGAACGGCTGCGATTTCGCTTGTCTCGTTGGGGCTGGAAAGTGCGCCGCTGGCAGCACAAGCGCCTGCGGCGGTGCAAAACGCGCACGCTGCCACGCCCCTTGCGGAGCCAGTTCGCCTGGGACTGGGGCCGTTCGCTGGTGTTCCCCCTGCACGGCGATCTTGGGGCCATGCTCTACCTGAACGACCGCCGGCGTTTCGACTGGGGCAGGCCGCTTTCCCACTCCCAGCGACGCCGCCTGGTAGAAGAAACCATCCAAGGGCTTGCCGGATTCCGCTGCCCCCAAACCGGCGAGCTTCTTTGGCATGCGGTGCGGGACCTGGAGGAGCAATTCCAGGTGGACCCGGTGGAACGTGGCTGGCCCGACCTGGTGGCCGTGCCCGCCCCGGGCTGGAACACACTCTCCACACGCTTCCCCTTCCGGGAGGCGACTTGTCCCGAAAACGACCTTCCCGGCACGCACTATCCGCAAGGGATGTTCGTCCTGGGAGGTGTGCCTGGGTTGGAAAATCGCGGGCAGTCCGGCTTGCGTACTGCGGGTTTGCGTAAGGGGCTTGCCCTGCGGGACGTGGCTTCTGTGGTGCTGGCCCTGGCCGGCCTGGAGATGATGCGGAAGCCCCGCCACCGTTCTTCGGCGTCGGCACCAGTGAAAAAACTCACCACACCGGTTCTTCCCGTGACGCGGCTCACCACCGAACAGCAAGAGCAGATCGAGCAGCGCCTGCGCAGCTTGGGCTACTTGGAATGAGCCAGCGGCTCGCCCCAAGCCTCCCCGCACGGACGTGCGAGGCTCTGTGTCCCTCCAAGCCTCCACGCCCTCCGGGAGCTGAAGCTCCCGGCTCGCTGTGACGAGCAAGAATCGACGCTCGTTCTTGCTTCGGCGAGCCCCCGGCTTTAGCCGGGGGAGAGCCAAGAAAAACGCATGGCGATCTTCTCCGCCGACTGAAGTCGGCGGCTCGCCGGTTGCAAGAATAGACGTTTGTGCTTGCTCTGGTGCGGAAGCACCAAGCGCAAGCCGCAGGGCGCACGCCGCAAGCCGATACTGTTTCTCCCCCCGCTTACGCGGGGGGCTCTTGGTTGTGCAAGTTGACGTTTGTTCTTGCCCCGGTGCGAAAGCACCAGCGCAAGTCGCATGCCGCAAGCCGATTCCCGCCCGAAGCGGAAGCTCCCAGTGGCTGCGGCCCTGCCGCCTCCCCGCACGGACGTGCGGGGCTAAGGCGATGGTTTTGCGCCTGCTCGGGGCAGCTTCACCTGGGACAAGATGGCCGAAGTCGCCTCGGAACGGTTGAGCACGTAAAAGTGCAGCCCCGGCACGCCCTGGTCCACCAGCTCCTGCACCTGCCGTGCGGCGAACTCCACGCCCAGGCGGAACTGCTCCGGCGAGCCGTCCTCGTAGCGGCCCATCTGCTCGATCAGCTCTTGTGGCAGCTTGGCCCCGCACAGCGAAGTGATCCGCTTCACCTGGGCCAGGTTGAGAATGGGCAGCAGCCCCGGCACGATGGGCACGCGCACGCCCACCTCCCCGGCTCGCTGGCGGAAGCGGAAAAAGTCCTGGTTGTCGTAAAACAGTTGGGTAATTACCACGTCGGCCCCGGCTTGCACCTTGCGGAGCAGGTTTTGCAGGTCCGCCTCGGGGCTGGGGGCCTCCTGGTGGGTTTCCGGGTATCCGGCCACGGCCACGCCGAACTGGGGAAACTCGCGGCGGATCAGCTCCACCAGCTCGTTGGCGTAGCGCAGCCCGCCGGGCACGGGGCGGAAGTCCTGCTGGTCCCGCGGCGGATCGCCCCGCAAGGCCACGATGTTCTCGATGCCCCGCTCCCACGCTTCCCGCAAGAAAGAACGCAACTGCTCCACCGTGGAACCTACCAGCGTCAGATGCGCCGCCACCGACACCCCGAAACGGCGATGCACCCGCTGGGCCACCTCAAGCGTGCGATCGCGCGTGGAGCCCCCTGCCCCGTAGGTGCAGGTGACGATATCCGGGGCGAAGTCCATCAGGCGCTGGACGTGCCGCATCAGGGCGTCCATTCCCTTGGGCGTCTTGGGCGGGAACAGCTCCATCGACAGCCCGAACCGCCCCGGGGCGTAGCAGTCGGCAAACTTCATGCTGGAACAGGTTCCTGGTGGGCAAAATGAGCGTTCTTTCCGGCCAGCGTGGATTTCCAGTGTGCGGCAGATGCACGTGTTCGTCCAGACGGAATCGGTCGGCGGGCGTTTTCAGCTTGCGGCGTGTGTCGTCTGGAAGTCATGGGCGAGCCGCCGACTTTAGTCGGAGGGCTTGGAGGCGTGGAGGCTTGGGGGCTTGGAGGAATACGGAGCCCCGCACGTCAGTGCGGGGAGAATCGGCGTGCGGGGTGCGCCGGAGCTTCCGCTCCGGAGTGAGAACAAACGCTAATTCTTGCAAACGGCGAGCCGCCGACTTTAGTCGGCGGAGAATAGCGAGCCGCCAGCTTCAGCTGGCGGAGAAAAACAACCGAATGCGTTTCTTCGGCTCTCCCCGGACTGAAGTCCGGGGCTCGCCGGACAAAAATCGACTCTTTTTTGCTCTGAAACGCTCCGTCTTAAGCTTGCACGCTAAACACGTACTACGCCCACGGCTCGCGGCTGCAAGAACGATCGCCAGCGGCCAAAAACCACCGCGCGCTGTGGCTCGCGGTCTGCTCACCGCCGCCGGTGCAGCAGGCGGAGCATCTCGCGTTGGCTTTCGCGGCGTTTCATCGCTTCGCGCTTGTCGAAGACGCGCTTGCCGCGGCACAGGGCCAGTTGCACCTTGGCCAGCCCGCGCTGATTGAAATAAATCTTCAGCGGCACCAGCGTCAGCCCCTTTTCGGCAGCCTGGGCGGCGAACTTGCGGATTTCTCGGCGGTGCAGCAGCAACTTGCGCGGACGGCGGCGCTCATGGTTGAACTGGTTGGCGTGCTTGTATTCGGCGATGTCGCAGTTGAGCAACCACACCTCGCCGTTTTTCACCTTGGCATAGGCCTCGTTGAGCGACACCCGCCCTTCGCGGAGGCTTTTGACTTCGCTCCCCACCAGGGCGATGCCGCACTCCAGCGTGTCCAGGATTTCGTACTCGTAGCGCGCTTTGCGATTCTCGGCCACCACCCGGCGAAACGGTCCGGTTGCCTTGGGCTTTTTCTTCTTGTTCTTCTTGGCTGCCATCGTTTCGCTTTCCGGGGGGCCGTCTCCCGTCCCGGCGTGGCTTGGGGTAAAATCCACCGGTGGCAACAAGCCCGCAGGGGGCTTGTGTTTTTTATCCCTGCACCCCGCCCAAGGCAAGGCGCGGCAAGTCCGATGCACGGCCCCGGCACATCCCAGCGCACGGGCAACTCGGCGGAGCTGTTTCTCATGGGCTGCGTGCCCTTTGAGGAGGCCCTGGCGCTGCAGGCCCGGCTGGTCTATGAAGCCACCGACCGCGACGACGGCCAGGTGTGGGTGCTGCTGTGCGAGCACCCGCCGCTAGTGAGCGTGGGCCGACGCGGCTCCTACGCCCACGTGTACCTGGACCCCGAAGAACTCCGCGCCCGGCAGCTGGAACTGCGTTACGTGCAGCACGGGGGGCCTGCCTTGGTGCACGGGCCGGGGCAGCTGGCCGTCTATGCCATCGTGCCGCTTTGGTGGTACGGGATGAGCGTCGGCGAGCACCTGCGGCGGCTGGAAGGAGCCCTGGCCCAGGCGATCCGCAGCCTGGGCGTCCCCGTGCAAACGCGCCCGGGACACTTTGGGCTTTGGGCTCGCACGGGCCAGGTGGCCCACCTGGCCGTGGCCGTACGGGACTGGACCACGTACTTCGGGGCCTACATCCATGTTTCGCCCAACCCTGCGTTGCAGAAACGGGTGCTGAGCGACCCGGAATACCGCACCCCGGCTAGCTCCTTGCTTGCCAATCGCCGCCAGGGGATCAAGATGACCCGCGTGAGGCAAACCGTGGTGGAACACCTGGCCGCCGCCTGGCCTTGCCGGCGGCATCATATTTATACCCACCCGCCGATCCTCCCTGGAGGAAATCGCCGTGAAAGCGCCTAAGGGGTCCGGCCCCTTGTTGCCGGTGTTGAACAATCCGCCGCCAGATTCGGCAAAGCCGCAGTCCCCCCAGCGGTTGCCCCGGTGGCTCAAACGCAACCTGCCCCGCGGCGGCGGCTTTGCCCATACCCGCCGGGTGCTGCAAGAGCTGCGGCTGGAGACGGTGTGCGACAACTCGCTGTGTCCCAACCGCAGCGAGTGCTACTCGCACCACACGGCCACGTTCATGATCCTGGGCAACGTGTGCACCCGTCCCTGCGGCTTTTGCGCCGTGGACCGCGGCCGTCCCGGACCGCCGCAAGAGGACGAGCCGCAGCGGGTGGCCGAAGCGGCCCGGCGGCTGGGACTGCGGCACGTGGTCATCACTTCGGTCACGCGCGACGATCTGCCCGACGGGGGGGCCGAGCAGTTCTACCGCACGGTGCTGGAGGTGCGACGCTGTACCGGGGCCACGGTGGAGGTGCTTACGCCGGACTTCGTCGGCCGGCCCGAGGCGCTAGAGCGCGTGCTTCAGGCCCGGCCCGAAGTGTTCAATCACAACACCGAAACCGTGCCGCGGCTCTACGCCCGCGTGCGAGGCCCCAAGAGCGACTACCGCTGGACGCTGGAGGTGCTTCGCCGGGCGGCCTCGGCTGGGTCGATCAAGGTGAAAAGCGGCTTGATGCTCGGCCTGGGCGAAACGACTGACGAGCTGCTGGAGGTGCTGGCCGATCTGCGACAGGTCGGCTGCCACTTTCTCACCCTGGGGCAGTACTTGCAGCCGGGCCCCGGCTACCTGCCCGTGGAGCGTTACGTGCCGCCGGAGGAGTTCGACCACCTGGCCCACCTGGCCCGCAGCCTGGGATTCGAGCA
>JALSGI010000092.1 GCA_026982835.1 Planctomycetota bacterium
GCCAGCAGATCGGCGTCCCGGTGCCGACTCAGCAGCATCGCCAGCCGGCAGTGGCCCCGCAAGTACAGGGGGAACAGAATGTACTCGTGCCAGAACACATAAATGCCCCGGCGGCGGAAGTCGTCCCGGGCCGGATCGACCGTCGGATCGGCATACCACACGCGGTAATCCAGCGTGCTCATCCACCCGCGCACCAGGGCCGAAAGCCCCAGGGCCGCCAGCTTCAACCCCGCCTGGCGCAGCCGGGGAAAACGCTCGCCCCACCGGCGGCCCCTGCGCCGCGCGGGCTTCCGTGCCGGGGAGGATTCTGCCATCGCCGCACTCCCGTTGCCGGACACTCCTTTGGGGTTTCAATCCTCCCAGGGCAGCAGCCACGTGCCGCTAAAGACTTCCACGGCCGGGCCGGTCATGTACACGTGATCGTCCTCGGGGTTCCAGTACAGTTGCAGCTCGCCCCCGGGCAGATGGGCCCGCAGACGCCGCCCGGTGCGCCCGGAAAGCACCCCGGCCACGCACACGGCACAGGCCCCCGTGCCGCAGGCCAGCGTCTCGCCGCTGCCGCGCTCCCACACCCGCATCCGCACTTCTTGCGGGGAGAGTACCTGTACGAATTCGGCGTTGACCCGCTGGGGAAAAGCCGCGTGGCGTTCCACCCGGGGGCCAAGCTCCAGCACCCAGTGGTCGCTGAGCTCCTCGACGTAGGTGATGCAGTGCGGATTGCCCATCGAAACACAGGTGACCTGCAGCGTCTCCCCCTCGGGTAGCTCCAGCGGCACATCCACCACCGGGTCCCCGGGCAGCGTGGTGGGAATCTCCGCGGCGGCCAGTCGCGGCCGGCCCATGTCCACTTCCACCTGCTCCACTTTCCCGTGTGCCCCGGGCAGCACCCGCAGCGCAAGCACCCCCGCGGCGGTTTCCACCCGCAGTCGTTCGCGGCGGCAGATGCCGTGATCGTAAACGTACTTGGCCACGCAGCGGATGCCGTTGCCACACATTTCGGCCTCGGAGCCGTCGGCGTTGAACATCCGCATCCGCACGTCGGCCACCTCCGAGGGGCAAATCAAAATCAGCCCGTCGCTGCCGATACCGAAGTGGCGGTCGGAAACCACCTGGGCCACGCGGGCCGGGTCGGGGGGCGGGTCTTGCCGGAAACAATCCACATACACATAGTCGTTGCCCGCCCCGTGCATCTTGGTAAAACGCATCGCAGCCGTACCTCGGGTGCCTTGCACGGGGGGAGGATATTGCCGGTACAGGCAGTATAACCCGCCGGGGCTTTCGGCGGCAGAGGAGTCAGGAGCCCGGGGGCGCCCAAGAGCTTTGCAGATCCGCTCCGCAGGCGTTTCAGGCCAGCAGGTCCAGTTGGCCGTCGTGCTGGGGGCCCGAGGGGGGCTGTGGCTCGGTTGGGTCTTCCCCGGCCGGGGATTCTTGCTGCTTTTCGCCCGGCTCGGGCGGTTCTTCCCACAGTCGGCGGCCGTCGGCGTCGCGTTCATGCGGGCTTTGATCCTCGGCCTCGGTGGCTCCCACGCCGGAGGCGGCTTCGGCCTTCTGCTGGCTAAACTGCCGCGTGCCGCTGGCCGTGGCTTCCTGGGCCTGCCTTTCTTGCTCTCCGGAGGCCCGCTGCGCCCCGGCCGTGCCGGAGATCGAGGGGATCATCCCTCCCAGGGGTCCGATGCTCATGGCCGCTCTCCTGTGCGTGGTGCGTGGGAAAAAGCAAGCACCGCAGCCGCCGCTAGCCCATAGATGCCATGCCCTGGATGCAATCCGCAGCCCGAAGAAAGTATAGCTTGGGGATTCAAGCTCCTCTTAGCGACTCGCCCCGGGGAGGGCAAGGGCGATTTGCCGGTTCCCGGCCATCCTCCAGAGCTTCAGCTCGGTGGGGGCTTGGAGGCCTGGAGGCTTGGGGGCTTGGAGGCTTGAAGGCCATGAGCCCCGCACGTCAGTGCGGGGAGAGACGGAACCGGCTTGCGGCGTGCGCCATGCGTCTTGCGCCGGTGCTGCCGCACCGATGCAAGAACAAGCGCTAATTCTTGCAAACTGGCGAGCCGCCAGCTTCAGCTGGCGGAGAAAAACAACCGAATGCGTTTTTTCGGCTCTCCCCGGACTCCAAGTCCGGGGCTCGCCAACCGCGTGCTGACGCACGCGGCTCGCCGGACAAAAATCGACACTTTTTTGCTCTGGAAACGCTCCGTCTTGAGCTTGCACGCTAAACACGTACAAAGTCCGGGGCTCGCCAGGGAGCTTCCGCTCCAGGGCAAGCATAAAACGCAAACACTCCTACCGGGAGTCGTCCTTGCCCTACCAAATCCACCTGGGAGTTGAGTCGCCGCTGCAAAGTTGTCAAAGTAGAGCCAGCTTGGATGGCATCGTGCTTCGGGCTCTGGAGCCTTTTCTTTCGCGTTTGCCAGCGAGGAGCTTCCCATGCTGCGCACCGTTGGATGGTTTGCCGGGGTGTTTTTGCTGGGGGCGGCTCTTGCGGCCCCAGGAGCCGAGCTGCCGCGCCCCAACATCGTGGTCATCCTGGCCGACGACATGGGCTGGGGCGATCTTTCCCTGCACGGCAACACCAACCTGCAAACGCCGCAGTTGGACCGCCTGGCCCGCCAGGGCGTCCAGTTGCGCCACTTCTACGTCTGTCCGGTCTGCTCGCCCACCCGGGCGGAGTTCCTCACCGGCCGCTACCACGTGCGCGGAGGGGTGACCGGCGTCACCCGCGGCCGGGAACGGCTGGACCTGGACGAAGTCACTCTGGCCCAGGTGCTCCGCCAGGCCGGCTACGCCACCGGCTGTTTCGGCAAGTGGCACAACGGGACCCAAAGCCCCTATCATCCCAACGACCGGGGCTTTGAGGAGTTTTACGGGTTTTGTTCCGGGCACTGGGGCAACTACTTCGACCCGGTGCTTGAGCACAACAACCACCTGGTGCGAGCCCAGGGGTACATCGCCGACGTGATTACCGATCGGGCCATCCAGTTCATTCGCACGCAGCGGCGGCCGTTTTTCTGCTATGTGGCCTACAACACGCCGCACTCGCCATTCCAGGTGCCGGACCGTTTTTATGAGAAGTTCCGCAGTCACGTGGTGCCGCTGCGTCACCGCGACCCCAAACGCGAGGACCCGGCTCGTACCCGGGCCGTGCTGGCCATGTGCGAAAACCTGGACTGGAACGTGGGTCGCATCCTCCAGGCCATCGAGGAGGTGGGCGTGGAACAGGATACCGTGGTGGTGTTCTTTTCCGACAACGGACCCAACACCTGGCGCTACAACGGCCGGATGCGGGGCCGCAAAGGTTCCACCGACGAAGGCGGGGTGCGCTCCCCTTGCTTCATCCGCTACCCGCGCCGGCTGCGGCCGGGCACGGTGGTGGAAGGGGTGACCGGGGCGGTGGACCTGATGCCTACGCTGCTGGACCTGGTCGGGATCGACTACCGCCCGCCCAAGCCCTGGGATGGGATCAGTCTGCGGCCCTTTTTGTGTTCGGGGCGTCCGGTCTCCGGGCGGTTGCTGTTTTCGTACTTTCGGGGCCGGGTGAGCTTGCGCACCGGACGGTTTCGCCTGGATCACCAGGGACGGCTCTATGACCTGGAGGCCGATCCGGAACAACGCTACGACGTAAGCGACAAGTACCCGGCCGTGGCTCGCTTGCTTCGCCGCAAAGTGCAACACTGGCGCCGCACCGTGTTGGCTGAAGCCCCCAAAGAGGACAAACGTCCTTTTCCCGTGGGCGGGCGGGAGCTGACGTTCCTCCCGGCTCGCGACGGCGTGCCGCATGGCCACCTGCGCCGAAGCGCCCCGGCCCCCAACTGCTCCTACTTCACCAACTGGACCAGCCCCCAGGACCGCATCACCTGGCACGTGCAGGTGCTCAAGCCGGGCAAGTACGAAGCCACGGTCTATTACACGTGCCGGGCCGAGGACGTGCCGGTGGAGCTGGAGCTGCGCTGGCAGGGAGCTGCGGTACGGGGGCGGGTGGCCCAGCCGCACGATCCACCGCTTTTGGGCCGCCAGGGGGAGCGCGTGCCGCGGCGGGCCGAAAGCTACGTGAAACTCTTTCGCCCACAAAAGCTGGGCACCATCCGGCTTGCCCCAGGCCAGGGGGAGTTGGAGCTGCGGGCGGTGAAGTTTTCCGGCTCGCGGGCCATCGAGCTTCGCTGGCTGATGCTGCGGCGACTGCCGTAGCTTGTGGCCCCTGCGGCTTGCCGCCGCCACGGGCGCAGGCCGGCCGCTTCACTGCTGGAACTTTTCCAGAGTGGGGCTGAAAGGCAGCCCCAGCGCTTGGGCCACCGCGCGGTTGGTCAGCTCCCCCCGATAGACATTCACCGCCCGAGCCAAGGGGCGCACCTGCCGGAGGGCTTCTTCGATCCCACGGTTGGCCAGTTCCAACACCCAAGGGAGCGTGACATTGCACAGGGCATAGGTGCTCGTGCGGCCCACCGCTCCCGGCATGTTGGTAACGCAGTAGTGCAGCACCTGATCGACCATGTAGGTGGGATTGCTGTGGGTGGTGGGGCGACTGGTTTCCACGCAGCCGCCCTGGTCGATGGCCACGTCGATGATCACGCTGCCGGGTTTCATCAACCGCAGGTCCTGCCGCTGGATGAGCTTGGGGGCTTTGGCCCCGGGGATGAGCACCGCGCCGATGACCAGGTCGGCCAGGCGGAGCTGCTCGCGGATGGTGTGCCGGTCGCTGTACAGCACGTTGACGTTGGCCGGCATCACGTCGTCCAGGTAGCGGAGGCGGTTCATGTTGATGTCCAGCACGCAGATGTCGGCCCCGAAGCCTGCGGCCACCTTCGCCGCGTTGGCCCCGACCACCCCGCCGCCGAGGATGGTGATGTGGGCCGGGGCCACGCCCGGCACCCCGCCCAGCAGGATGCCGCGTCCCATTTGCGGGCGTTCCAGGTACTTGGCCCCTTCCTGCACGCTCATCCGCCCGGCCACTTCGCTCATGGGGGTCAGCAGCGGCAGGTGGCCCTGGTCGTCCTGCAAGGTTTCGTAGGCCAGGGCGATGCAGCCGCTTTGCAGCAGCGCTTCGGTCAACTGGCGATCGGCGGCCAGGTGCAGGTAGGTGAAGATCGTCTGTCCGGGTCGAAGAAACGGATACTCTTGCGGCAACGGCTCCTTGACCTTGAGCACCAGGTCGGACTGGGCGTAGATCTCCTCGCCGGAGGCGACCAGCTTGGCCCCGTGTTCCAGGTATTCGTGGTCGGCGATCCCCGAGCCCAGGCCCGCCCCGGCCTGGATCAGCACCTGATGGCCCGCCCGCACCAGCTCCTCCACGCCCACGGGCAGGATGGCTACGCGGTACTCGTCGGTTTTGATTTCCATGGGGACGCCGACAATCACGGCGGTGGCTCCTGTGTGCAAGGGGACCCCGCTGCGGGGGCTCACGCCCCCGGCTGGCGGGAGGTGCTGGTAGTTCTCTCCAGCGAGCCGGAAGCGTCAGCTTCCGGAGGGATGCTCGTGTTGCACGCTAAGAAATGAACATGCTCAGATCTGTCTCGCTTCGATAGTCCATACAAGTAGTGGGGCATCTTGGTTCGAAATATACCGCATTGCCGCCAACACACTGGCTTCTGACTTGAGACATCGCTTTGATCCGGAACGTGTCCACCATCGGGATATTTTCGGATCACGCCGGCTCAACGCACGTGAAGAGTATGCTTTAAGATCGCGCAGGACACTTGCTCCTGGTGGATCGTCCGGAGTGGCCACCAGTGCGTGAATGTGATCTCGCAAAATGGCAACGGCCAATAATATCCACTTCCGCCGGGAGCAGGTCTCTCGAATTTGCTCGAATATGAGACGACTGTGTTCGGCATGCAGCAAAATCGGTTT
>JALSGI010000093.1 GCA_026982835.1 Planctomycetota bacterium
AGGCTTGCCAGCCTGGTAGCCGGTGGTCGTAGCGGAGCGGAGACCACCGGAACCAGGCACCATGACCACACCCAGCACCCCGCCAGGGGTGCCAGAAACAGCTAGCGGTTCCTCCCTCTGGCATCCCTTCGGGATGCTCAAGGACAAGGAAAAACGCTGTCTTCCGGGGGTCTGACGACCGTGAGGCTACAGGGGCTTCGACGCCTGCGGCGTCGATCCTCTGGCTGCTAGCTGGCTAAACACGTACCTCTGCCCGAGGCGAAAGCGATGCCTGCTTCCCAGGAGCCGCTGTTAAATCTGGCGGCCTGGGTCCCCTGTACCGAGGTGGAAGGCCCTGGCCGACGTTTTGCCCTCTGGACCCAAGGATGCTTGTTGCGCTGCCCTGGATGCTGCAATCCCCACATGTTTGCCTTGGCGCCGCGGTGGATCGTCCCGGTGTCCCAACTGGTGAAGGAGATCGCTCAGGCCAGGGAGCAATTCCATATTCAAGGGATCACGTTGCTGGGAGGCGAACCGGTGCTCCAGGCACGCTCGCTGGCCGTGCTGGCTCGGGAGTGTCGCCGGGCGGAACTGTCGGTGATGCTTTTCACCGGTTACTACCTGGAACAGCTCCAAGAGGCCCGCTTCCCCGGCGTGGAAGAGCTCCTGGCCGTTTGTGATGTGGTGGTGGCCGGTCCCTACCGGCGCGAGTTGCCGGAAACCAGGCGTAACTGGGCCGGTTCGGCGAATCAGCGGTTCCACTATCTGACCGACCGCTACGGCCCGGAAATCGAAACCGATCCCCGATTTCGTCCGGCCATCGAGATCCGTTTTCATCCCAATGGCCTGGCCATGTGGAACGGTTGGCCCGTGGTTGCTGCCACAAAAAAACCGCCTTCCCGGCCTTTGCTCGAAGAAGACGCGTCTTGCCAGCCGGAAGCAGCTCCCCAGGAGTCGGCTTGTCCGCCGCCTTGTTCCCCGCAATTGCGTGCCTCGGCACACTGTTGACAGAAAACGGGCAACTTCTCGACAGTTTTTCCCCAGCAAACCGAGGCGTACCCTCTGTCGAAAAACCCCCGAAAATTGCAGCTGCTCTCCTGTTCCCCTGGGGGAAGCTTGCTAGCCGGGGCGGCCGGCGGTGGTCCGCGGCCACGGGCTGGGGGTACATTACCGCCTGTTTCCCCAGGAATCCTTCCCAGGCAAGGAGCCCCTTCGAGAACCATGACCGCACACCCAGCCCCCCAGGAAGAAACCCTCGACCCCCGCACCCAGAGCTGCTCGCAACCGTTCGTGCGTCGCTGGTACGAGCTGGAGAGTTTCACCGCCTGGGAACGGGGGCGGATCATCCACCAATGGCGCACCGAGTTGAAGCGCCGCGGGCTGCCCCGGACCCAGTACTCCGATGCCGCCTGGTGCCGCCTGGTGGGCGGGCGCACCAGCCCGCAGCATGTGGGCCGGCTGCGGCGGGTGTTTGATCGGTTTGGCCAGGTGTACGAGTCTTATCCCGGGCTGTACTGGAGCCACTTCTACGCCGCCCTGGACTGGGACGACGCGGAGTTGTGGCTGCAAGGGGCGGTGGAGAACCGCTGGACGGTGCAGCAGATGCAGCAGCAACGGGCGCGCACGCTCCAGCAACCCCCGCCGCCGGAGCCCCCGGAGGCGGACGCCTTTGCCTGGCGTTTTCCCGTTTTTGAACAAGGGGCCAAAGGGGAACTCCACGAAAGCGGCGAGTCTTCGCCGGTGGTAGAACCTGGCCCGACGGAACAGCCGGAGCCAAGTCCTCGGGAGCCGCAAGCGGCGCCGGTCCAGCAGCCATCCCCCCGGCAAGCCACACCAGCCGAGTCGCAGACCGCCGAAAGCGGCTCCGCCGAGGAAGAAGAACCGGAGGAGGTCCCCCCGGCGGAACAAAAGCCCGTCTCGGTGGCCGTGGCCGCATTGCCGGAGCTGCCCGAGGATCTGATCGAGCCGCTGGAAGCGTTCAAGCTGGCCGTGCTGCACCACAAGCAAACCGGCTGGCAAGCCGTCTCGCCCCAGGAAGTGCTGCAAGCGGTGGACCACCTGCGGCAGTTCGTGGTGACGGTTTCCTCCGGCCGATAGAGCAAGCATCTCCAAGGAGCCTTCAAAGCTCACTGCTAGCACACCCTTCTGGTTCGTGCTTCCCGCCCGGCTGGTCTTGAACCTGCCGGGTGCTTTTGCTAGTGGGGGCCGGCGGTAGTCTTTTCGGTCTGTTCGCTTGAGAAGCTGTTCCAGCGAGGGTGGTATCCGTGGCTCGTGCCGAGGCAAGTGGTATGTTGCGCACCGTGCTGGTGCCGCTGGCAGGGCTGTTAACGGTTTCGGCGGCCCTGGCCCAAACGCCGCGCGTGCCCTACCTGGCCACCGTGCAAGAAAAACAAGCCTACGTCCGTAGCGGCCCCGGGCAGCACTACTATCCCACCGGCTTGCTCAAGCAAGGGGCCGTGGTGGAGGTGTATCGGCACGACCCGGGCGGCTGGCTGGCCATTCGCCCCCCGGTGGGAAGCTTTTCCTGGGTGCGGGCCGAGGCGGTGCGGCTGGTGGATGTCGATGTGGGCGAGATCATCCGCGACGGGGAACTGGCCCGCATCGGCAGCACGCTCAGCCCCACCCGCCAGCTGTGGCAAGTGAAGCTACGCAAGGGCGAAAAAGTGGCCATCATCGAGCGGGTGGACGAAGCCCGAGGGAGCTGGTACAAGATCGAGCCCCCGGCCGGAGAGTTCCGCTGGATCTACCATCGGTCCGTGGCGCCGCTGGAGGGATCGACACCACCGGTCGAGACCGGGGAACCTCCCCATGCACCCCGGCGGCAAGCTGCGAAGGCAAGTGCTGTTGCCGGGCAAGAGGCTTCCGCCCCAGGTGTGCTGCAAGCCTCGGCCCATGCGGCGCAAGTCCCTGCCACAGGAGATAGGCTGCGGCCGCCAAGTCGTGTCGCCGGCCAGGCGCTTCGGTCCCCGGAGCCTGGACCAGGGGCCGTTCCCGCCGCTTCTGCGCTGGTTCCCGTGATGCCGCCCGATCCGGGATCGCTTCGCGGTTTGGCGCCCTCTGAACACAAACACGCCAAGAACACTCGCACAACGGCCACTGGGGACACCGCCACCTTGGAAGCCCAACTGGACCGGCTGGATCTGGAGCTTTCGCACCAGGTTTGCCGCCCCCGGGGAGAGTGGAAGCTGGAGCCGCTGCGGCGCCGGGCCGAGGCGCTGGTGGCCGCGGCGGGGCACCCCACGGTGCGTGCCCGAGCCCGGGAGCTGCTCAAACGCATCGAACGCTTTGAGCTGATCCGGCAAGCGCGGCTGGAGGACTTGAGCCGCCGGCGACGGCTGCACCAACTGGCCGCCGCCGGTTCGACGAATCGGGGAACCGCCGTCGCTTCGACGGAGGCGGACTCTCCCTCGGCAACCCAAGCCGCTCCGCAGGACCGTTCTCCCCGCGCCTCCTCGACCCGTGGCTGGACGGCCGCTACCACCATGCGGCGCTACGACGCCCGCGGGCAACTGGTCCCTGTTCGCTCCCGCGGGTTCGACGGCCCGCATTATGCCGTGGTGGATCCGGTAACGGGCAAGGTGCGGGCTTACGTGAGTGCCGCCCCGGGGATCAATCTGCGGCGGTTCGTGGGACAAACCGTGGGCGTGATCGGCATTCAAGAAGTGGTGCCCCGACTGGACGCCAAACACGTGGCCGCCCGGCGGGTGGAGCTGCTGGAAGGGACGCAGCGGCGTTGAGCCGCATAGCAGACTCGATCCAGCGGGCTTTCGGGCAGTTTGCCGGGTGGGGAAATCGCCGCGGCGTGTTGGTTGCAATCTTCGTTTTTGTTACTCTGGTAGGGAACTGGGGCATCTCCCAGGATGCTTTTTTTACAAGCAAGGGGGAATGAATTCTTCTTGAGCAGGGGGAGCACCATGCTGCTGGCCGCCTTTCCCGGTGTATTCCTGTCTTGCATGTCAATGTTCGGGATGTGCCTGTCCCTGGTGCTGCTGGTTTTCCCCATCTCGTACTTCTATGGCTGGTGGAAGACCGGGCGAATGCCCGAGCTGGGACCTGCCCTGGGGGCGTTTCTGCTGGGGCGGATCGCGTTTTTGTTCGTGGGTCTGCTCATGGGCATTTTGTTGGCCTTGGGACTCATGTTGCTGGCGATGGCCGGACTCATTGAAAGGCCCTCGGGGCAACCGCCGCAGGTGGGCCTGGGGATGATTTGGGCCAGTTTCATCGGCATGGCCGTGATCGGGATGATTTACCTGGTGCTGGCTGCCCGAGTCTGCGGTTGGATCTACAACCTCCTTTGCCGACGACACGAAGGGTTCGACGTGGCCATGTTCGACCTGGGGCTTCCGTTCGGGCTGTCGATGTTTGTGTCGTTTATCGGGATGATCGCCATGACGATTACCGGCGGGCCTCCTCCGGAGTTTATGTCGGGGGAAAGCCCCACGGCCAGTACCTCGACGGGACCTGCGGGGACATCCTTTCCCGGTCCGGGAAGTGGGAGCGGTTTCCCCGGGCCTGCTGGCGGAACCGGCCAGACCATGCCGGGTGCAAGCGGGGGCCCTCCAGGGTTGGTCGGCCCCGGTGCAAGCGGCATGGGAAGTGGTCCTCCTGAAGAAATGATGCCTTCCGAAGGACAAGGCGGCGGCCAGTTCGGCCCCGGCGGAAGCCCTCCCCTGACAGGAGACCCGGGCCAGTTTGGTCCGCCCCAATCGCCTTCCATTCCGGGCGTTCCCGGCCGGCCGGGGGAACCGCCCGGTGCGGGGAGCTTTCCGGGGGAGCCGCCGGGCGGGCCAGGCACACCGGGCCCCTTTCTCCCAGGGCGTCCGGGGAGCGGCGGGATCCCAGGCATTCCAGGACCAGGCAACACCCCCCGTTTGCCGTCACGCCCCGGCTTCCCGACCCCAGGTAACGACCAAAAGCAGCCCAGCTCCGTGCCGGAGACCCTGCTGGGCAAGGCCGAGTACTTGCTCCGTAAAGCAGAAGCCGATGCCGCCTGGCAATATGCCTGGGCGGCCTACCTGATGGAAGAAGAGCCTTCGCTGAAAAGCGCCGTAAAATGGTGCAGCGCCCTGGATCGCCCCGTACTGGGAATGCCTCGGATCGGCGTGGCCGTGATGCCCCGGGGTGTCCCCTTCTCCACGGCCAAAAGCGGCGAGAACTCGCTGGGCCCCTTGGCTGTGGCCTTGCCCGATGTCGCCGCGGCGCTGCTGGCGGCCGCCGAGAACAGCGGCACGGCAGTGACCGGCACTCCGTGGATTGTTTTCGTGGGCACGACCTTCACCGCCGGGAGTCACATCGCCACCTTGGCGAGGCTGCACCATGTTGATCTGGTGCTGGTGCTGGAACTGACCCGCAAGCGCCGCGGGCGGCGATACGACCTGCAGTTGCAGCTCCACCTCTACGAACCGGGAAAACCGCAGCCGGTTTGGAAGTCGCAGGCGATCCGTTCCTCCCAGTACCAAAAGCTCAAGGCCCAAGGAACCGATCTCCTGCAGCAGCTGAGCCACACGCTGGCTTCCGAGCTGAAGCGCCGCTATTCCCTTTCGGCCCGGCCTTCGCTTGCCCCCGGTGATGTGCCCGGATACGTGCAGAAGCTGGCCAGGTCGATCCGGGTCCCGGCCGTGGAAAAAGCGGCGATCCTCAAGTACCTGGTGCAGCAGGGAGCGATTACCCAGGATCAGGCCGCAGAAGCAATCCGGCGAGTGACGATCTCGGAGGTGGACATCATGCGGCCCAACCCCAAGTTGGAATCCTGGCTCAAGGGGCGGCTGCCCCCGGTTCGCTGAATCTCCGCTCCGGCCCTTTTCCTACGGGGACAACCAGCCCAGCCACA
>JALSGI010000094.1 GCA_026982835.1 Planctomycetota bacterium
GCTCGCCGGTTGCAAGAATTGGCGTTTTTTCTGGCATCGGAGCGGAAGCTCCGGCGCAAGGCGCGTGCGTGAGCACGCGGTTGCTCAAAGCGGCACAGCGGTTGTCCTGGTTCAAGGTAACCGGGAGCTTACGCTCCCGGCTCGCCGTGATCTGTTTTCTTGCACCGGAGCGGAAGCACCAGCGCAAGCCGCAAGCCGATACTGTTTCTCCCCCCGCTGACGCGGGGGGCTCTTGTTGAACAAGTTGACACTCTTTCTTGCATCGGAGCGGAAGCTCCCAGTGGCTACGGCCCTGCCGCCTCCCCGCACTGACGTGCGGGGCTCCTCCGCGGGCTGACGGTACGCGGCTCGCCGTTCAACCGCCGGCTGACGCCGGCGGCTCGCCACTCCTCCAAGCCCCCAAGCCTCCAAGCCTCCTGCGGCTGAAGCCGCAGGCTCGCCCAAGACCCACGCCCCAAGACCCAAGACCGTCTTCTCACTGACGTGCGCACGCTCCTCCCGTCTGAGTTTTCAGCCAGGCACTTATTGCGGCGGTCCCTCTTGGTGGTGCTGGTGCGCGTGGACCGCCTGGCAGTGGCTACAGAACACGTCGTAGCGGGGCCAGAGGGTGTCCGGGTCGCGGATCCCCTGGCCGGGCTTACGCGGCTCCTCGCCTGCGGCCAGCACGCGCTGGATGAGCCGCTGACGCATTTCTTCAAAGCGTTTGCGGGCCTGGAGGTCCTCCCGGCGGTCGAAGTACTTACGGCCGTCGATCCAGGTTTGCTCGCAGACGCTCAAGGTCGATAGCGGCGGCCCGCTCCACACCACCAGGTCGGCGTCCTTGCCCCGCTCCAGCGAGCCGGTGCGGCGATCAATGCCCAACTGCCTGGCCGGGTTGAGCGTGACGAACCTCAGCGCTTCTTCCACGGGCACGCGGCCGTACTTGACGGCCTTGGCCGCCTCGGTGTTCAGGTGCCGGCCCAGCTCGGCACTGTCGGAGTTGAACGACACGAGCACCCCGGCCCGGTACATCAACGCCCCGTTGTAGGGAATGGCGTCATAGACCTCGAACTTGTAGATCCACCAGTCGGAGAAGCTGGACCCGCCGACGCCGTGGGCGGCCATCACGTCGGCCACCTTGTAGCCTTCCAGGATGTGTTGCAAGGTGCCGATGCGCACGCCGAACCGCTCGCAGGTGCGCAGCAGGGCCAGGATCTCGCTTTGCCGGTAGCTGTGGCAGTGGATCAGCCGCCGGCCCTGGAGCACCTCCAGTAGGGCTTCCAGCTCCAGGTCGCGCCGCGGGGGGAGCGTACGCCCGCGGCGCTTGCGCCACTGCTGCCAGCGGCGGTGGTAGTCCTGGGCGCGGCGAAACGCATCCTGGATCAGCTGATCCACGCCCATGCGAGTTTGCGGGTAGCGGGTGGTGAACTGGTCGCCCCAGTTGCTCTGCTTGACGTTTTCGCCCAGGGCGAACTTGATCCCCGGCGGGGCGCCGCGGAACTTCATCTGTTGGTCCAGTGCCCCCCAGCGGAACTTGATCACCTGGTTCTGCCCGCCGATGGTGTTGGCCGAGCCGTGCAGGATGTTGGCCGCCGTCACTCCCCCGGCCAGTTGGCGGTAGATGTTGATGTCGTCCGGGTCGATGAAGTCGCCGATGCGCACTTCGGCGGTGATGGTCTGGGCCGATTCGTTCACCCCGCCGTCGGTGGCGATGTGGGAGTGGCAGTCGATGATCCCCGGGGTGATGTGTTTGCCGCGGCAGTCGATCACCAGCGTCCCTTGGGGCGGCTTGAGGTTGCGGCCCACGGCGGCAATTTTTCCTCGGACCACCAGCACCGAGGCGTTTTTCAGCACTCCCTGCGGCCCGCAGGTCCACACGGTGGCCCCGCGAAAGAGCACCGCCCGGGGCTGCTCGGGCGGGGCCGTGCGTCCGAAGGCCCCCAGCGGGTAGTTGGGCTCAAACAACGCCTTGCGAGGTTTTTTGGGCTGGGGTTTCTTCTTGGCCTGCGGCTTGGCCGGCTCGAAGCGCACCAGGCGCAACGCACTGCGCCGGCCCGAGGGCCAGACCAGCTCTCCTTGGGCCTGCTGGAGCTGGGTGCGCGGCAGGTTTTCGATCCAGGTAAGCGATAGTCGCACGCGCCCCGTGACCCCTAGTGGCTTGCCTTCGGCGGTGGCCCGCAGATGATAGTGCTCCAGCCGCAGGTCTTTGAGCTTGGTTTCCTGTTTGCCCTCGCGGAGCGTGCCGCTGGGCTTGTCTTTTTCCAGCTTGAGGGCCAGTTGCAGCGAGCGTTTCTTGCCCTGGGGATCGGTCAGCTCCAAGTGCCAGGTACCGACCAAGTGCCGGGGAGGCGACTGGCGCACTACGTAGCGCGTGCCGCGGACCCAGGTTTCCAGCACCCGGGTGTCCGAGGCGAAAAGATCGCCGTCGGTCACCACCAGCGAGGCCGCTTTGCCCGGGGCCACCGTGCCGTAGTGACGATCCAGGCCGAACCACCGCAGCGGCTCAAGCGTTAGCGCCTCCAGGGCCGCCTGGGGCGATAGCCCCCGGGAGACGGCCTTGCGCAGTTGGGCCAAGAACTTCTCCGGCCCGGAAAGCCGCCAGGTGCAAAAAGCCAAGGGCACCCCGGCCCGGGCAAGCCGCGCGGGGTTTTCCGGGGCCAGGTCCCAGTGCATCAGCTCCTCCAGGCTCACGGCCCGGGCCAACTCCGGCCGGGTCACATCCGGCGGCTTGGGAAAGGCCAGCGGCACGATTACCCCGCGGCCCGTGGCCCGAATCGCCCGCAGTCGCCGGTACTCGTTGCCCGAGCCGCGGATAATGACCCGCAGGCCGAACTCCTGGCCGATGCGATGGGCACGCAGGGCGTAAAGCTCATCGGGGGCGTCGATCACCACCGGCTTGCCTTCCAGGTAGGGACCCAAGGCGGCCAGGGCGGCCGATTGTTCCGGCTGGGGCAAGTCCGGCTGTTGCCGCCACAGTTGCCATGCCTGGGCGTACCAGCGGGCGTCGTAGAACACCTGCCGCACCAGGGCCACCGCACCCATGGGACTGTTGGGATACTGGCGCCTGCCGGCGCGGCGATCCGGCACCAGTTGCAAGTGCAACGCCGCATTGCGTCTGACGACCACATCCGCCAGCGGACCGTCGGCCGTGGTGACCCAAACGCTTTGCCCCCGCAGCACTCCCCGGGCGGGAACCACCAGCCGCAGGGCAATCCCCTGGCTGCGCAGCTTTTTGTTTAGAGCGCTGTCCACGCGGTAGTGCTCCGCGGCGCTTACATGCGGCAAGGTGACTCGGTTCCAGTAGCCGGAGGAGTCGGCCGCGCGGGTGTCTTCAAAATCCAGCACGCTATAGGCGTCCACCAGCCCCGGGTAGATCGTCTTGCCCTGGCAGGGGATCACCGTGGCATCCGGCGGGGGTTTCACTTCGGCACCCACGGCCACGATGGTGCTGCCGCGGATGACCACCGTGGCCCGAGGCAGCACCCGGCCCGGGGCCACCACCACGCGGGCCTCGGTAAGGGCGAACACCCGCGGCGTGTTCTCCTTGAGCCCGGCCGGAGGCGTCGTCTGCACCTGGGCCAACGCCGGTCGGGTGCCGAGCGCCGGAAACACGAGCGTCAAGCAAACAAGAGCAAGGATGCGTGTTTTCATGGGCAAGCTCTCAACGGGGGCACGATGACACAGGAGGATGAGGACCGCTTGCCGCCGCGCCGCTGGTGCCGTCGGGGCGCGGCAAGCCCTATTGTGCTTGGCTTGCCGTGAGAGTGCCAGCGGCGAGCGAAAATGTTGCAGCTCAACGCATCCATCGGTATAAATGGACGTGTAGCTCGCCTTTGGTGAGTCCCTCCCTGGTGGTGGCCGATTTCCCCCCGTTGTCCTTCCCGCCAAAGAGTGAGACAGACCGTGAGCCGCTTTCTCCCCCTGGCCCTCTGCGGATTGTGGCTTTCCGTGCTCAGCGCCCCTCTCCTGGCCGAAGAAGCTCCGCAGAAGCAGAAAAAGCAACTCACTTTTGAACACGACATTCGGCCCATTCTCAAAGTGCATTGCACGCACTGCCACGGCGAGGCCGGCGAAAAAGAAGGGGGCCTGGACCTGCGGCTGCGGTGGTTGATGGTCCAAGGGGGCGATTCCGGCCCGGCGATCGAGCCGGGGGATGCCGAAGCCAGCTACCTGATCGAGCGGATCGAAGCGGGCGAAATGCCCCCGGGCGACGCCCCCAAGGTGCCCAAGGAACAAGTGGCCTTGCTGCGGCGCTGGATCGACCAGGGGGCAGCCACGGCCGGCCCGGAGCCGAAGGAAGTGGGCCCCGGGCCCATCATCACCCAGGCCGAGCGGGAGTTTTGGGCCTTTCGGCCCGTGCGCCGCCCCCAGCCCCCGCAGGTGAAAGCCGCCCAGCGGGTGCGCACCCCGGTGGATGCGTTCGTGCTGGCCCGGCTCGAGGCGGCCGGGCTTGCGCTGGCCCCCGAGGCCGACCGCCGCACGCTCATCCGCCGCTTGTACTTCGACCTGCTGGGACTGGTGCCTCCGCCGGAGGAGGTGGAACGGTTCGTCAACGATCCCTCGCCGCAGGCCTATGAGAAACTGGTGGATCGGCTGCTGGCCTCGCCCCAGTACGGCGAGCGCTGGGCGCGGCACTGGCTCGACGTGGCCGGCTACGCCGACAGCGAAGGCTACACCAACGACGACCCGGTGCGCCCCTGGGCCTGGAAATACCGCGATTATGTGATTCGCTCGCTCAACGCCGACAAGCCGCTGGACCAGTTCATCGTGGAGCAGTTGGCCGGCGACGAGCTGGTTCGCCCCCCGTACAAGGAGCTTTCGCCGCAAGAGGCCGAGCTGCTGGCCGCCACCGGTTTTTTGCGTATGGCCCCCGACGGCACGGGCGGCCCGGTCGATCAACCCCTGGCACGCAACGCCGTGATCTCCGAGACGATCAAGATCGTTTCCTCGGCCCTGCTGGGGCTGACCGTGGGCTGTGCCGAGTGCCACGACCACAAGTACGATCCCATCCCGCAGGAGGATTACTACCGGCTGCGGGCCATCTTCGAGCCGGCTTACGATCCGCAACACTGGCGCACCCCGCGGCAGCGACTCATTTCGCTCTACACCCAGGCCGACCGCAAAAAGGCCCAACAGATCGAACAGCAGGCCAGGCAGATCGACCAGAAGCGGCTCAAGCGGCAAAAGGAACTGATCGAGCAGACCTTGCAGCGCGAGCTGGCCAAGTTGCCAGAAGAGCTGCGCAAGCCCCTGCACCAGGCCTACTACACGCCGGCCAACAAGCGCACCCCGGAGCAGAAAGAGTTGCTGAAAAAGTACCCCAAGGTGGGGCGGCTTACTCCCGGTAGCTTGTATCTCTACGACCGCAAAGCGGCCGATGAGCTGAAAAAACTGGCCGCCGAGGCCAAGAAGGTGCGGGATCAAAAACCCAAGGAGCAATTCGTTCGGGCAATGACCGAAGTGCCCGGGCAGGTGCCCGCCACACGCTTGTTCTACCGGGGCGATTACCGCCAGCCGCGGCAGGAAGTCCAGCCAGGGGTGCTGCGGGTGCTTTTGCCCCCGGGAGAGAAAAACCCCGTGCCGGTTGACGATCCCAAGCTGCCCACCACCGGCCGCCGCTTGGCCTACGCTCGCTGGCTAACCAGCGGACAACATCCGCTGGTGGCCCGGGTGCTGGTCAACCGGGTGTGGATGCACTACTTCGGCCGGGGAATCGTGGCCACGCCGGAGGATTTCGGCCACCTGGGCGCTCGGCCCACCCACCCACAACTGCTGGACTGGCTGGCTAGT
>JALSGI010000095.1 GCA_026982835.1 Planctomycetota bacterium
CTCACCACCGTCGTGCGAGGCAAGGACATCCTGGCCGCCAAAACCGAGCTGGAACGAGCCCAGGCCATCCTCAAGGCCCTGCTGGAACAAACCGCCTTCTCCGCGCTGCAGGAGGCGCTGAAGGCCAGGCAGGAACTGGATCGGGCCCAGGCCGCGCTGGCCGAAAGCCGAGCTCGGCTGCACATCCTGGGCTACTCGGATCAAGAGTTGGCTTCGCTCGATCCGGCCGCTGAAGGGCGAGCCCTGGCCCACTATGCCGTACGCGCCCCCTTCGATGCCACGGTGATCAGCAAGGACATGGTGGTGGACGAACGGGTGGGGCCCAACACGCAGATGTTCCGCCTGGCCGATCTTTCCACGCTTTGGGTGCAGGCGGACATTTACCAGAAGCATCTGCCGCTGGTCCGCGGCCTCAAAGGCAAGCAGATTCGCTTCCGTGCCCCGCCCGAGGGCCAGGAATACCAGGCCACCGTCTTCTTCACCGGCGAGTTGCTGGACGAAAACACCCGCACGCTGCGACTCGTGGCCCGGGTCGATAACTCCCAGCGGGTGCTCAAGCCGGGGATGTTCGTCCAGGTGGGCCTGCCGGCCCGGGTGCGCGAAGGCGTGCTGCTGATCCCCGCCCAGGCGGTGCAGGAATACCAGGGCCGCCGTTTCGTGTTCGTGCAGGTGGGTCCGCAGCGATTCCAGCGCCGGCTGGTCAAGGTGGGCCCGGAAACCAAGGGACTGGTAGAGGTCCTCTCCGGGCTGAAAGAAGGCGAGGCGGTGGTGGTCCAGGGGGCCTTCGCCCTCAAAAGCGAACTGGTACGTGAGCTGGGCGGCATCGAGGCCGAGGAATGATCTCTGCCGGCCGCCATTTTCCTCCCGATAGATTCCCTCCCGCAGTGGTCAAGTAGCTGATGATCCATCGCATCATCGACGCCTCGCTGGAAAACCGCTTCCTGGTGCTGGTGGGGCTGGTGGTGTTGGTGGTGGTGGGGCTGTGGTCGGCCGCCAACTTGCCGGTGGACGCCCTGCCGGACATCACCAACGTGCAAGTGCAGGTGCTTACGCAAGCCCCGGGGCTGGCTCCCGTTGAGGTGGAACAGTACGTCACCTTTCCGGTGGAAGCGGCCATGAGCGGCATCCCGCGCGTGGAGGAGATCCGCTCCGTGACGCGGTTCGGGCTTTCGGCCATCACCGTGGTGTTCGAGGAAGGAACCGACATCTACTGGGCGCGGCAGATGATCCAGGAACGCCTGCCTGCGGCCCGCGCCGCCATCCCCCCGGGGTTCGGCTCCCCGGAAATCGGTCCCATCTCCACCGGCCTGGGCGAGATCTACCAGTTCGAGGTGCGCGCCCGCCCCGGCTCCCCCCTGGACCGCGATCCACACAAGCTGATGAAGTTGCGGGCCATTCTCGACTGGGACATCGCCTTCCAGCTACGCAAAGTGCCCGGCGTGGTGGAGGTGAACACCTGGGGCGGGCAGCTCAAAACCTACGAAGTGGCCCTCGACCCCCACGCCCTGCTCAACTACCGCATCCCCATCTCTCGGGTGTTCGAGGCCCTGCGACGCAACAACGCCAACGCCGGCGGGGGCTACATCATCCACTCCGGCGAGCAGCGGATCATCCGCGGCGAGGGACTGATCGAATCCCTGGACGACGTGGCCCACATCGTCCTGGACAGCCGCGAGGACGGCACGCCCATCTACATCAAGGACGTGGCCCAGGTACGCTTCGCCCCCATGATCCGCCAAGGGGCCGTCACCCGCGACGGCCGCGGCGAGGTGCCCATCGGCATCGTGATGATGCTCTGGGGGGAAAACGGCCGGGCGGTGGTGCAGGCGGTCAAACAGCGCATCGAGCAGATCCGCCGGTCGCTTCCCGAGGACGTGCTCATCGAGCCCTTCTACGACCGCACCGACCTGGTCGATCGCACCATCGACACGGTGAGCGAAAACATCAGCACCGGCGCGGTGCTGGTGATCCTGATGCTGCTAGTGCTGGTGGGCGACCTGCGGGCCGGGCTGATTGTCGCCTCGGCCATTCCGCTTTCGGCCTTGGTGATGGTTGCGGCCATGCGGGCCTTCGGCATCTCGGGCAACCTGATGAGCCTGGGGGCCATCGACTTCGGCATCATCGTCGATGGGGCCGTGGTGATGGTGGAAAACTGCATCCGCCGCGGATCGCTCTATTTGCAACAGCACCCCGACCAAAAGAGCGTGCCGCTGGAAGTGTTCCGCCGCGCCGGGCACGAGGTGGGCCGGCCCATCGTCTTTGCCAGCTTGATCGTCATCATCGTCTTTCTGCCCATCTTCACCCTCCAGGGCATCGAAGGAAAAATGTTCCGCCCCATGGCCTTTACGTTTTCCTCGGCCTTGATCGGGGCGCTGGTGCTGGCCGTGACGGTGATGCCCGTGGCCGCCTCGCTCTTCCTGGCCCGACGGCTCTCCACCGGCGACACCTACCTGGTACGCACCGTCAAGCGCGGTTACGGCCCGCTGCTGCGACTGGTGATGCGCCACCCGCGGATCACCTTCGGCACGGCCCTGGGGGCCTTTGCCGCCAGCGTGGTGGTGGCCCTGGGCCTGGGCGGCACGTTCATCCCCGAGCTGGACGAGGGGGACCTGGCCATCCAGGCCGCGCGGCTGCCCAGCGTTTCGCTGGAAGAGTCGATCCGCAGCACCACGCTCATCGAGAAGGTGCTCACGCAGTTCCCCGAGGTGACCACCGTGGTTTCCAAAACCGGGCGGCCCGAACTGGCCACCGACCCGATGGGCGTGGAGCTTTCGGACCTGTGGGTGATGCTCCGCCGCCGGGAAACGTTGAACCCGTTCCTGTACCCGCTGGCCTGGGTAGGGTTGATCCGCCGACCCGAGGACCGCTGGCCCACGGACAACAGCCCCGAAAATCTCTACGCCGTGCTGGTGAAGGTGGAGCAGGCCGTCAACGGTCGCCAGCAGCTTCCCCCGGCGGCCCGCAAACGGCTGCGCAGTCGGGCCGAGCACATCTTCCAGGCCATGCAGCAGCAGGGCATCGAAAACGAAAAGGAACGCCTCGTCTTTATGATGGATCATCTGCTGGCCGACTACGTGCCGGGCAACTCGTTCAGCTTCTCCCAGCCCATCGAACTGCGGTTCCAGGAACTCATCGCCGGCGTGCGCAGCGACATCGGCATCAGCATCTACGGACCCGACCTGGACGTGCTGGTGGAACTGGGCCAACAGATCCAGCGGGTCGTTTCCCAAGTGCCCGGGGCCGCCGATGTGCGGGCCCAGCAGGTGGCCGGACTGCCCAACGTGCGCATTCGCATCCAGCGTTCGGCCATTGCCCGCTACGGCATCAACGCCAGCGACGTGCTCGACGCCGTGCGTTGCCTGGGGGGCACGGTGGTGGGGCAGGTGTTCGAGGGGCAGCGGCGCTTTCCGCTTCAGGTGCGATTCGCCTTCGAGCATCGGGACACGCTGGAGAAGCTGCGGCAACTGAAGATCGCCGACCCCCGCGGGCGGCAAATCCCCCTGGACCAACTGGCCCAACTGAGCGTGGAAAGCGGCCCGGCCATGATCAATCGCGAGTCCATCTCCCGGCGTCTGCTGGTGGAAGCCAACGTCCGCGGCCGCGATCTGGCCGGATTCGTCAATGAGGCTCAACAAGCCGTGGCCCGCGAGGTGAAACTCCCGCCCGGCTACTACATCACCTGGGGCGGGCAATTCAAAAACCTCCAGGAAGCCTCGCGCCGCCTGGCGGTGGCCGTGCCCATTGCGCTGCTGCTGATCTTTTCGCTGCTGTATCTCACCTTCGGCTCGGCCCGGCTGACGGTGCTCATCTTTCTCAACGTGCCGGTGGCAGCCACAGGGGGTATCCTGGCTCTGTGGCTGCGGGGAATGCCCATTTCCATCTCCGCCGGCGTGGGATTCATCGCCCTGTTTGGCATTGCAGTGATGAACGGCGTGGTGCTGGTGGAGCACATCTGCGAGCTACGACGCACCACCCCCTCGCTTGCCGAGGCCGTCCATCAAGGAGCCATGGACCGCCTGCGGCCGGTGCTGATGACCGCCACCACCGACGCGTTGGGCTTTTTGCCCATGGCCATCTCCACCAGCGCCGGGGCCGAGGTGCAACGGCCGCTGGCCACCGTCGTGATCGGCGGCGTGATCACCTCCAGTTTGCTTACGCTGGTGGTGCTGCCGGCGGTGTACCGCTGGTTCGAGCCGGCGGTGAAAGAAGTGGAAGTGTAGCGGCCGGTTGCGGCTTGCGACTTGCGCTGGATGCTTCCGCATCCGTGCCCGAGAAACTGAGCCCGGCGAGCCGCCAGCGTGAGCCGGCGGAGAATATCCACATGTTTTCTTGGTTCTCTCCCCTGCTGAAGCCGGGGGCTCGCCAAAGCGAGAAAAAACGCCGACTCACACACACAACCGGCGAGCCGCCAGCACGAGCTCCCGGAACAGAACAGAAAACCGTCGCATGATTACCACGCTCTCCGTGGGCTTACGCCCACGGCTCACGGCCACAAGACCAAGCACCGTCGGCAATAGTAACCGCGTGCTCACCCGTGCGGCTTGCTGGGCCGTGTTTCAGGCCGATCGGCAAAAAGTGTTGTGCTCCCGCCAGCCAAGGAAACCCTCCAGCCATGAAAGAAATCAAGGCCATCATCCAGCCGTTTATGCTCGATGCGGTGGTGGACGCCTTGCGGGAAGTGGACCACCTGCCGGCCGTCACCGTTTCGGAGGTGCAGGGGATCGGCGTCGCCGAGGCCGACGCGCCGCCTTGCCGCCGGTTGAAGCTGGAAATCGTCGTGCCGGACCACCTGGCTCCGCTGGTGGTGCAGGCGATCAGCCGCCACGCCCGCACCGGCAATCCCGGCGACGGGCGCATCTTCGTCATCCCGGTGGAAGAATCGGTCAAAATCCGCACCGGCCAGATCGATCCCGGCTAAGGGCCCGTTGAAAAACACGAATGAACTAGCCCGCGGCTTCGTACGTGCTTAGCCAGCTAGCATAGGGACGCCGGGTGTGGTGCTTCCGCACCGGGCAGGAACAGAACCTGTTTGTGGAAAACAACGCGCACGGTGAACCAGCGGCTCACCAGGAGGTTCGCCCTCCCGGAGCTTCCGCTCCGAGGCAAGAACAGGCGTCGATTGGCGCAACTGGGAGGGCGAGGCTCCTGCCGAGCCGCTTTTTTCAGAAGGTGCAGGGAATCTCACAACGCGTTACCATTTCAAATGGACTTTTTCAACGGGCGCTCAAGCCAGGATGTCGTGAATCACATGACCGGCCACGTCGGTCAATCGGCGGTCCAGTCCGTTGTAGTAGAACGTCACCCGCGTGTGGTCCAGTCCTAGCAAGTGTAGCAGCGTGGCGTAAAAATCCCACACGGTGGTCACTTTTTCCACGGCCCGGCGGCCAAACGGGTCGGTGGCCCCGTAGCTGGTGCCCCCCTTGACCCCTGCGCCCATCATCCAGCAGGTGAACCCGTCGGGGTTGTGGTCGCGCCCCTTGGTTCCTTGCTGCCGGGTGGGCATGCGGCCGAACTCGGTGGTCCAGATCACCACGGTTTCCTCAAGCAGCCCGCGTTGCTTCAGGTCCGTCAGCAACGCGGCGGTGGGCTGATCGAGGATGGGGCAGTGCCGCTGGTAGTCGGACTTGAGGGTTTTGTGGGCGTCCCAGTTCAGCAGCCCGTCCACCCCCGAGGCCCGCGAAGCGCAGTACAGCGTCACGTAGCGCACGCCGCGTTCCAGCAATCGCCGGGCCAGCAGGCAGTTGCGGGCGTAGGCGGCCTTGAGCCG